>DATDDZ010000395.1:0-4739 GCA_036523555.1 Gaiellaceae bacterium | reverse complement strand
GCCCCGGATGACGAAGCGGCCGTGCTCTAAGGGCTGCAACAACTCGGCGGGGATGTCGCCCTCGGGAAGCCACGTATAGGTGAGCCCCTCGACGCCGTCGGTGTCGGCATCCTGCGACGACGCGAAGCCGCCCTCGTGGAGACGAAGCTCGCGCAGCATGTACTCGACGGTCTCCTCGACGACCTCGCGGTAGCGCTCGGTCCCGGTCACGAGCCAGCCGTGCAGATAGGCCGAGACGAGCAGGGCGTTGTCGTAGAGCATCTTCTCGAAGTGCGGCACCAGCCACTCGCGGTCGACGGAGTAGCGATGGAAACCGCCGCCGACGAGGTCGTACATCCCACCGAGCACCATCGAGTCGAGCGTCTTCGCGGACATCTCGGTCTCGCCGCGCCGCAACAGGAACTCGAGCACCGAGGCTGGCGGGAACTTGGGCGCGTGCCCGAAACCACCCCAGGTCGGATCGAACTGCCGGCGCAGCACGGTGACGGCATCCGTGAGCAACGACGAGAGCAAGGGGTCGCGGGACGGCTCGACCGTCGCGCGCAGGCTCTCTGCAATCGCGCCCGCGTCGCGCTCGATGTCGTCACGCCGATCGCGCCAGGCCTCGGCGACGGCGGTGAGGATCTGCGTGAAGCTCGGCAGCCCGTGTCGGCTCTCCGGCGGGTAGTACGTCCCGCCGAAGAACGGCTCTCCCGACGGCGTGAGGAAGACCGTCATCGGCCAGCCGCCGTGGCCGGTCAGCGAGACGACCGCGTCCATGTAGACCGAGTCGACATCGGGCCGCTCCTCGCGGTCCACCTTCACCGACACGAAGTGCTCGTTCATCAGCGCGGCGGTCGCCTCGTCCTCGAATGACTCGTGCTCCATGACGTGACACCAGTGGCACGCTGCGTAACCGACCGAGAGCAGGATCGGCTTGTCCTCTTCACGCGCGCGCGAGAGCGCCTCGTCGCCCCACGGATACCAGTCGACCGGATTGTCGGCGTGCTGGAGGAGGTAGGGGCTCGTTTCCCCGGCGAGCCTGTTCACCCCGGGAGTCTTGCAGCCCTGTTCAGGGTCACCGCACCTCCATAGGCTTCGCCACATGGCGGAGCGGCCGACCGGGACGGTGACGTTCCTCTTCACGGACATCGCGGGCTCCACCCACCTGCTCCGCGAGCTCGGGGACGACTATGGCGCCGTGCTCGAGGATCATCGCCGGCTCCTGCGAGCTGTGTTCCGGGCGCACGACGGCTTCGAGGTCGACACACAGGGCGACGCATTCTTCGTCGCCTTCAGCCGCGCACAGGACGCAGCGACGGCGGCCGAGGTCGCGCAGCGCTCGCTCGAGACGCACACATGGCCCGGCGACCGCAACGTGAGAGTGCGGATGGGCATCCACACCTGCGAGGCAGACGCAACCGCCGAGGGCTACGTCGGCATCGGCGTGCATCGCGGGGCGCGCATCTGCGCTGCGGGTCACGGCGGCCAGATCCTCGTCTCGCACACGACGCGCGACCTGCTCGAGGACGAGGAGGCCCGGCCGTCTCTGAGCGATCTCGGCGAGCACCGGCTCAAGGACCTGACGGAGCCACAGCGGCTCTACCAGCTGACCGCCGAGGGCCTCAGGGAGACGTTCCCACCTCTCCGCACCCTCGAGAACCGTCCGACGAACCTTCCCGTCCAGCCGACAGTGCTGATCGGCCGCGAGCGCGAGGTGACCGAGATCTGCGAGCTGCTCCGCCGGGACGACGTCCGCCTCGTGACGCTGACCGGGCCTGGAGGAACGGGCAAGACGCGCCTCGGGCTGCAGGCGGCCGCGGAGCTCGTGGAGACATTTCGGAACGGCGTTTTCTTCGTCCCGCTGGCTCCGATCACCGATCCCGATCTCGTCGTACCGACGATCGCCCAGACGCTCGGGATCGACGAGACGAGCGGCCAGTCCCTCGACGGCTATCTCGCGGAGAAGCACATGCTGCTCATGCTCGACAACGTCGAGCAGGTCCTGAGCTCTGCGGCCGACGTGGGCAAGCTGCTGTCGGGCGCGCCCGAGGTCAAGCTCGTCGTCACGAGCCGCGAGCCCTTCCGTCTCAGCGCCGAGCGCGTCTTCAAGGTGGAGCCGCTCGGGCTGCCCGATCCGAAGAACCTGCCCGACCTGGCGGCCGTGTCGCAGTACGAGGCGGTCGCGCTCTTCGTCGAGCGCGCACGGGCGGTGCTGCCGAGCTTCGAGATCACGAATGCCAATGCGCCCGCCGTGGCCGAGATCTGCGTCCGGCTGGACGGCCTCCCGCTCGCCCTGGAGCTCGCCGCCGCGCGCAGCCCGCTTCTCTCACCGGAGGCGATGATGCGACGACTCGACGAACGGCTCAACCTGCTCACGGCCGGTGCCCGCGACCTGCCAGGACGCCACCAGACGCTGCGAGACACGCTCGCCTGGAGCTATGACCTGCTCGACGAGAACGAGCGCAGCCTCTTCCGCCGGCTGGGAGTGTTCGCCGGCGGCTTCACGCTCGAAGCCGCCGAGGTGGTTTGCGACGCGGATCTCGACACGCTCGGATCGCTCGTCGACAAGAGCCTCGTCCGTCGAGCCGGAGACCGGTTCACGATGCTCGAGACGATCCGCGAGTACGCACTCGACCGGCTCGCCGGCTCCCACGCCGACGAAGGCCTACGCGCCAGGCACGCCCGCTACTTCCTCGACCTCGCAGAGGAGGCGTACGCCGGCCGGATCGATGGAGAGTCCGAGTGGTCGGAACGGCTCGAGGCGAACCACGACAACCTCCGCGCCGCGCTCGAATGGCTCTCCGCCGCGGATCCGGAGCAGGAGCTCCAGCTGGCGGGAGCCCTCGGCTGGTTCTGGCTGTCGCGCTCGCACCTGCTGGAAGGACATGAGCGCCTGTCCCGCTTCACCTCCGGGCAGCGATCGGACCGCGTTCAGGCCCGCGCCCTCACCGGCGCAGGAGCAATTCTCGCCTGGCAGGGCGATCTCGAGGCGGCGGCACCATTGCTCTCTCGGGCGATAGCCCTCTGGGCCGAGCTCGACGAACCGGGTGAGCAGGCGCTTGCTCTCGAAGCCCTCGGCTGGGGCTGCTTCTTCGGCGGCGACGACCCGTCCGCGCGCGAGCACTTCGAGCGGAGCCTCGAGTTGCAAACGCGTGGTACGAACAAGCGGCTCGTCAATCGAGCCCAGCTCGCGGTCTGCCAGATCATGGTGAGCCAGGGCGACCTCGAGCCGGCAGACCGGCTCTCACGAGCGGCCCTTGCTCTTGCGGAGGAGCAGGACGACGCCTGGGCGGTGCACCTCGGTCACCATTTCCTGGCGGACTGCGCGCTCATCGCCGCGGACTTCGACACTGCCGTGGACCGCTACCGGCGCAGTCTGCAGGCCGCGGTCGCGCTCGGGAATCGGACCGAGATTGCCCTGGAGCTTCAGGGCGTCGCTATGGCCCAGGCGGGACGCTCCAGGCCCGAGCTCGCGCTCCGTCTCGGGTCTGTCGCGTACAGAGAGCTCTCCGATCGGGGCGTCGACATCACCGGCGTGAGGTTCTGGGTGGAGCTGATCGAACGGCACCTCGGCGCCGCACGCGAACGGCTCGACCCCGAGGCGGCCGCGGCGGCGGAGCAGGAGGGCGGGCGCCTCAGCCTCGAGCAGGCCGTCGAGCAGGCGCTCGCTCAGGACTAGGTCGAGCGCAGACGGCGGTAGAGCTCGATCGCGATGGTGAGCGTCGCGGCGATGCCGAACGCGAGCAGCAGCGCGTAGATCGGCTTGTCCTTGAACGTGACCCCGCCGATGTAGCCGACGAGGGCGCCGTAGACCGCCCAGAGAATTGCAGCGACGAAGATGTACGGCGCGAACCTGGTTTGCCACCGGAGCTTGACGAGACCGGATGCGAACGTCGTTGCCGTGCGTCCACCCGGCACGAAGCGAGCGACGACGAGCACGTAGCTCCCCCTGTCCTTCAGGAAGGCCTCGGCCCACTCGAGCCGCTTCCGCGAACGCTCGCCGCTGAAGAACCGCCTGACGACCGGTTGCCCGAGCCAGCGGCCCAGGGCATACGAGCTGTTGTCGCCCGAGAACGCGCCGAGGGCGGCGATCACGATCACCCAGCCGAGCGAGAGCTGCCCCCGCGCGGCCTGGATGCCGCAGACGATCACCGCCGTCTCGCTCGGGAGCACCGGGAAGACGGCGTCGCCGAGGCAGATCGCAAACAGCAGCGGATAGGTCCACCCCGAGCCGGTCAGAAGATCGACCAGGTTGTTGAGGAACGCGAGCAGCACTACGCCGCCTTCCGGAGCTCGATCGCGCGTGTGTGCCGCCTGAAGCCGACGGTCTCGTAGAGCGAGCGTGCGGGCTCGTCCTCGACGCGGCCGCCCGCATAGACGATCGCCCGGCTCGCGCCCTCATCCCGCAACCGTCGGAGTGCGTATGCACAGGCGGCCGCCGCGAAGCCACGCCGGCGATGATCGCGATGAGTCCCGACGGGCTCGAGCTCGCCGACGCGGTTCTCGTCGTCGTACCAGCAGAGGACGGAGGCGGCAAAGCTCCCGTCGGGAGCCTCGACGACGCAATCGAGGTCGCACCGATAGGGCCAGGCCTGCATGACGTTGCGATAACTCTCCTCGGTGACACGCGAATTCGTCCAGGCCGCGCGATGTACCTCGACGCGCGCGTGTAGATCACGTGCCGGATCGACCGTCCTGAGCGTGAAAGCCTCGGGAAGCTCGGGGACGACATCGGGGCCCTCGAGCTCGGAGACGTA
>DATDDZ010000394.1:0-5510 GCA_036523555.1 Gaiellaceae bacterium | reverse complement strand
GGCAGCGCCCCGGCACGTGCAGAGTCGAGGAGCCAGTTGCCGTGCCCCGGCTGCATGCGCTCGAGGTGGAAGCCGTGCCGGTAGTTGAGCCGGATAGCCAGCGGGTAGTAGCCGACGTGCCGGTCGAGCCACCGATCAACGGGCTGCAACGCGCGCCCCAAGATCGGGACACCCTGGCGGGGAGCGACGTCCTCGGGGTAGAGAACGCCGCGACCGTCGAGCCGCGCCGCCCAGGCCTCGGTCTCGTCACGCCGGTAGAGGAAGACAGGCTGAAGCCGAAGCGCGTACCTGTCGACGAGCAGCTCCGCGATCCCGCAGTCGAGGAAGACCCGTGTGGAGAGCGGATCGGCGAGCACGAGCCAGATAGGGCCGCCGCCGCTCATGACCCGACGGCTAGGGCGAGCAGACGCTCGATCCGTAGGGCGAGAGAGACACCGTCGAGCCCGTGGGCCTGGAGCGCCTCTGGCGGCGTCCCGCAGACAGGCCAGCCCTCGACGCCGAAGGCGGTCACGCGCGTCGAGCTGTCGAGCGCCCTGCGGAGCGAGTCGGCCAGGCCTCCGACCGGCGAATGATCCTCGAGCACGAAGACGTCGTCGTGGGCCGCGACCTCCGCTCCGAGCCAGTCGACATCAAAACGGTTGAGCCACGGCATCGCGATCACGCGCAGATTCACGCCGCGAGCCGAAAGCGCCTCCGACGCGACCAGCGCCTCGTGCGCCATCACCGGTCCGTAAGCGAGCAGCAGCGGCCCGTCGCCGTCGGCGAGAACCGCTCCGCGGCCGAAGCTCAGCTCGGTGGGAATCTCGATTCGGCGCGGCGATGGCCCGATCGCGAGGCGGATGGCAACCGTCTCTACAGCGTCTTCGACAGCCCATGCCACGAGCGAACGCGTCTCTTCGCCGTTCGTGGGCTGGACGATCGTGACGTTCGGGAGTGCCGCGAGCAGCGAGATGTCGCGAATGCTCTGATGCGACTTTCCCGGTCCCGCCGGGATGAGGCCCGCGTAGTGAAGGGCGTAGACGACCTTCGTCCCCTCGCTCGCCTGGTTGTAGATCTGCTCGTTCGCACGGGAGGCGAGGAAGCTCGCGAACGAGTTCACGATCGGGACGAGACCCTGGCGGGCTAGCCCGGCGGCCATCGAGACCATGTCCTGTTCCGCGATCCCGACCTCGACGAATCGGGAGGGCTGCTCGAGCTCGACGGCGCGGATTCGGCAATCCGAAGCGAGGTCGGCGTCGAGGACTACGACCTCGGCCCGCCGCCTCACCAGGGCGGACACCGCCTCTCCGTACGCGGCCGCAACGTACTCGGAGGTCGCCCGGCGAGCGCCGACGCCCGACTCGGGCTCACCCTCGAGCGACGCGCTCTCCCGCAGAGGAGGCACGGGAACGAGACGCACGTCCGGCAGGACTTGTCTGATCCGCCCGAGCAATTCCTCATGCGCCCGGGCGAACGCCTCGTCGTCGGGGGCCCCCGCGTGCCAGCGATAGGTCCCGTTCCCGTCGCGCAGAGCGCGGGGATGCTCCATGAAAGAAACCCCGCGTCCCTTGATCGTGTGCGCGACGAGAATCTTCGGCCGGTCGTCGGGCTCTTCGCGCATCGCGGCGAAGGCCGCCGCGAGCGCCTCGTGATCGTGACCGTCGCAGGACTCTACCCGCCAGCCGAAGGCGCGCAGCTTCGCCTCCAGGTCGCCGAGCGCGAGAATCTCCTCCGTCGGCCTGTCGGACTGGAGCTCGTTGCGGTCGACGATCGCCCAGAGGTTGCCGACGCGCTGGTGGGCCGCAGCGGCGAAGGCTTCCCAGTTCTGTCCCTCCTGCAGCTCTCCGTCACCGATCATCACGACCACGCGGCCGCCGCGGCCGAGAAAGCGCTTGCCCCATGCCATACCGCGCCCTTTCGAGAGACCCATCCCGAGCGACCCCGAGTTCGCCTCGATCCCCGGCACCCCCACGTCGGGATGACCGTCGAGCCCCCCGAGGCGACGCAGTCTCAGCAGGCGCTCCGTGGGAATGACCCCGAGTGCGTGCAGCGCTGCGTAGAGGCCCGGAACGTCGTGCCCCTTCGACGAGAAGAAGACGTCCCGGGCCGGATGCTCCCAGCCGACCTGAGCAACGTTCAACTCCCGCCAGAGCAGATGGACGACGATGTCGAGCGCGCTGAAGCTCGAGCCGAGGTGACCGGATCCCGCCCGCTTGACGGCGACGAGCGCATTCGCACGGCACATGTCCGCGAGGAGCGCAAGGTTTCCATCTGCGCGAGCGAACTCCTCGCTGGGGATGAGCGACAACTCCGTCAAGACTCGGAGACCGTAGCCGACCGATATCCGCGCGCAGCGGCGACAGCGGCGAGCACGAAGACGGGGGTGAGCGGGATCGAGTACTCCGCCTGCGGCTCCTGAGAGAGAGCGTGAATCAGAAGGACGAGCCCGGCTCCGAGCACGATCACGATCAGCGCTCCCCACCCCCGTGGGCGGCGGAGCGCGATTCCGATCGCCGCGAGCACGATCCAGAAAATCGGCGCGGGCTCGTGCCAGCTCAGCGTGTTGAACTTCCCCTCGAGCGCCCGCACGCCGTTCCGAACCGGCAGCTGCGAATTCCAGTCGCGCACCCTGTTCACGAGCTCCCGGTAGCGGGCTTGCCGAGACGGCGAAGAGAACGCAACGGCGGGGTCTTTGAGGACGCACCTGTCGATCGCGTCCGAGGGGCACCAGACGAAGCCGAATCGCACCGCCTGGGCGAGCGGGGAAAGCGCCTCCGGGCTCGGACGGGGCTTCCCGTTCGCTGCGAGTATCACCGCCGGCCCAGGGGGTAGCGGCGGACGGTGCCTCACGGGCTCGAGCGCGAACCGGAACCACAGGAAGTTCCAGAATGTCTGGCGGACTGATTCGAAGTAGGCGTGCGGATGCTTGCGAATTGCCTCGATCGAGGCGTCATAGAGGACGCTGTAGTTGCTCGAACGCCCGAAGTCGCGATCCGAAAGCGCTATCAATCGAATCGCCTCGAGATTGGACGGGCTGGCGAGGTAGGTCTGAAGATCGACATGCAGGCGGCGATACGGCGGGAGCGTGAGCACGTCCCGCTCGATCGCCGCCGCGAGGCGTCGTGAGGCTGGGCCGTTCTGCGGCGCGATCGTCTGCAGGCTCAGGACCTTGAAGAACGGCACCCAAGCCTTACCGCCACGCGCGACCGTGAAGTCGTCGTAGCGAATCGCGTTGACGCCTGCCCATAGCACGAGCGGCAGGAGCGCCGCGGCGAGCACGGTGGCGATCCGTACGACTCGCTCCCGCCACGTTCCCGCGGCGATGACCGCAGCCGCTGCGGCGGCCAGGACGAGCACCTGGCCGGCCGGGCGCGTGAGTGTCAGGGCGACGGTCAGGAGGCCGATCCCGACGAGGGTTTTCGCCCTCGGCCGCAACACAGCTCGAACGATCAGGCCGGCCCAGGGCGCCAGTAGAGCCCCGAAAAGGAAGTCGCTCGAGATCTCGTGGAACATCGCCGCGTAGGGAAGGAGCCCAAGGGCGAGGATCGCCATGAGGACGGCGGCGATGCGTCCAAACGGGCGGGCCGCCCAGGACCAGCCGACAACGGCCCCCGCGTAGATGACGGACATCGCGGCCTCGAGCACGTGCGCCCCTCCGATGCTCATCGGCAACCCGGTGACGAGCGGGGTCAACGGCGTGCGAAAGACCATGACGTCCGAAAACGGCGGCTTCCCGTCGAGCAGCTGCAGGTAATAGAGCCAGTAGTCCCACGAGTCCCGGCCCCGTTGCAGCGGCCATGCCAGCGCCTCGAGCCAGAAAGCCGCCAACGCGACGGCGAAGAGGAAGAGGGCTCCGGACCAGCCGTCGAAGCGCGCCCAGAGGCGCTCGCTCACGCGGCGCCTCCCGGGCAGACGACGGTCAAGGCCTGCGCGTTCGACTTTGCATTGAGGATGCGCAGAGTGCCGTCGACCCTCCAGAGGCGCAACGCGTCGAGCGTGCCGCGCGCGACTTCCCTCCCACGCAGCTCGAGGCCGGGCGGCGCCACGGCGTAGCCCGGCACGACCGGCCTGCCGTCGAGTGTGCGAACGGTTCCGTCTCCGCCGACGATCGCGCTTCGTCCGTCGATCGTGATCCTTTCCGGCACGCCGATCCGGATAACAGAGCCGACACGACCGTTGAAGAACTCCGTCCAGCGGAGCGCGCCGGTGTTCACGCGCTGGCAGTTTCCGGTCTGCACGAAGAGATCAGTGACCTTCCCGCCGCTCGGGAGTGCGTGGTCGACCCACGACCACGTCTCGGGTCGGTTGTCGGCGAAGACCCGTAGGTCCGCATCGTGGATGCGGCTCTGCCAGACGAGAATCGCATTCAGGACGAACACGGCAGCCACGGGAAGCAGCAGTACCGGCGTGAATCGCCGCAGCCCGATGATCGCGCCGAGCGCAGCGAACACCCCGAGGACGAGCAGGAGACGAAGGACACCGGGCCGGGCCGGGTCGATCTCGCGGAGTCGCGACCAGATCGCAGACGCAACCGCGTCGAACTGGAAGTTCGTGTCGTGCACGAGCAGTCGCGGCGGGAGGCTCGCCACGAGCACAACGCCGAAAGCAGACCCGATCGCGAGTGAACGCCACGACGCACGGGCTCTCCGGTCGAGCCACGAGGCGAAGACCACCAGCCAGAGCGGCACGACGTAGAAGAGGTAGCGGTCGTGGAGCCGGTCGCCTCCGAAGCTCGCGCTCGAGAATGCCGCGACGAGCACCACGGTGACGAGACTCACCGAAACGAAGAGCCCGAGGAGTGCGGAATCCCGAACGGAGCCCTCTCTTCCCCTTCGCCACAGATCGCCGATGGCCGCCGGGATCGCAACCATCGGAATCAGTGCGAGATAGAGCCCGAGGTTCGCGAGCGTATACCAGCTCCACCGTACGACGTCGGCGGCGTTATAGGACCTGAAGACATCTCTGTAATCCCGCAGAGACGCGTGGCCGGTGCCGAGCGCAACCGCTGCGATGGCCACGGCGACGCCAACTGCGGCGGCCGTCGGCCAAAGCTTGCGTAATGCCGCGCCGGCCTGCGGTCGGGATCTCGCCGGAAGCAAGAGCCAACGCAGGCCGAGACCGGCGGGAATCGCCGCGGCAAGGGCAATGAGCTGCGGGCGCGCAAGCGTTGCGAGCACGACCGCGCCGAGCGCGAGGAGCTGGTGCCTCGCGCTCGGCCGTTCGAGCACGATCACGAGCGCCAGCAGCGCCAGGGTTCCCGTGAGATACGCGGTGCTCTCGGTGAGGATCATCCCCGTGTACACGGCGGACGGCGCCGCCACGGAGAGCGCGGCGACAGCGAGGCTCCACTTCGCCTCGAGAAAGCGTCTCGCCAGCAGGAACGCAGGGATTGCCGTTAGCGAGAAGAGCAGCGCGTTGTACGCTTTCAGCCAGCGGTAGGCGTCGCGCTGGTTCGGCGCGGCAGCGAGCACAGGTGCGGCGAGAGCGGGATAGAGCGGCCCACGCCCGTACTTCTGATCCCGCTCCATCGG
>DATDDZ010000393.1:0-2254 GCA_036523555.1 Gaiellaceae bacterium | reverse complement strand
GACCGTGTTCGTCCAGGATGCCGAGGCAGACGCAAACGAGATCGCCTTGCTGCGGGAGCTCGGCTACGACGCGCTGCTGATGGTCGCCCTCGAAGGCATAGACACGCCGTGGGGCCTGGTCGAGGTCTATGACGACAAGGGCCGGCGGTTCGACAACGACGACGTACAGGTCGCGCGCGGGCTGGCGCGAGAGGTCGGGCGGCTGGTATGGCAGCTCGAGCGCGGGGAGTAGCGAGCGCACGTGGATGTGACGATCTGCGACGTCGGTCCGCGCGACGGGCTCCAGAACGAGAGCGAGACACTCCCACCCGCGACACGTGCCGAGCTGGTCAACCGGATCGCCGCCGCCGGCGTCCCGAGAGTCGAGGCGGCCAGTTTCGTGCGCGCGGACGCGGTCCCGCAGATGGCCGGCGCGGAGGAGGTTGTCGCAGCGATCGAGCGGCGCAAAGGCACGGAATACTCGGGCCTCGCGCTCAACGAGAAGGGCTACGAACGGCTTGCCGCCGCCGGGCTCGACCGGGTCAACTTCACGCTCGCCGCGACGGAGAGCTTCAGCAGGCGGAACGCAAACCAGTCGCTCGACGAGGCGCAGGCCGCGGCCGAGCAGGTGATCGAGCGCTCACAGCTTCCCGTCACGCTCACGATCAGCGTCGCGTTCGGCTGTCCCTTCGAGGGCAGGGTCGATCCCGGTGTCGTCGCCTCGATCGCCGGGCGCTTCCCGTCGGCCGAGATCGTCCTCGCCGACACGATCGGCGTCGCCACACCGCGGCAGGTGTCGGGGCTCGTCGAGCGCACACGGGCGCGCGGAGCCCACCTCCACAACACGCGCAACACGGGCTACGCCAACGCGATCGCCGCCCTCGATGCGGGGGCGACGCTCCTCGACGCGTCCGCCGGCGGGCTCGGCGGCTGCCCCTATGCGCCCCGAGCGACCGGCAACATCGCGACCGAGGATCTCGTCTACCTGCTAGAGGGGGAGGGAATCGAGACGGGGATCGACGTCGACCGGCTCGTCGCGACGTCGGAATGGCTGGAGGGAGTGCTCGGCCGCCGCCTGGAAGGCCAGGTCTATCGCGCGGGCACGTGGCCGGCGGCTTAGACCGGCGCCTCCACGAGTTGCGGTGCGTCTGAGGCCGAGAGCCGCTCGAGCCACGGCCGCGCCTCCAGGCGCTCGAACGTGTCCCGCGCATCTGCGAGGAGTGCTGCCGCCTCGCTGCCCCGGCCCTGGTGCGCGAGCCATTCGCCGTGCTCGAGCTGGGTGACGGCGAGCCAGAAACTCATGCCGAGCTCGACGAACGACTCGGCCGCCCGGGCGAAGCGCGATTCGATCTCCGCGGGGTTCGTGGACAACCGGGCATGGAATCGATCGGCGTGCGCGCTGAGCAGCGGCGGGCGCTCGCCGGGGCGAAGGGAGTCGATGGCTGCGAGAGCCTGCTCGAGCCGCCCGGTGTCGCCGAGCTCGAACGCCGACTCGAGCAGCTCGACGAAGCTGAGCTTGATGATGAGATTCGTGACGCCCAGTTCCTCCTGGCGCGACAGCACGTGCTCGAGCGTCTCGATTGCCGCCGTCGGATTGCCCTCGGCCCGGAGCACCATCCCCTCGTGCAGCGCGAAGGTGGTCCAACCCCACACCTCTTCCGAGTCGCGGACCGGTTCGAAGCTCTCGAGCCGTGCGCGGGCCTCGGCGAGCTTGCCTTGCCGGCAGTCGATCTCTACGAGATGAAGAAGGAGCGCCTGGTTCTGCACCTGATCGGCAGCGGGGAGGCTCTCCGCCTCAACCGCTCGGGTCGTCGCCTCGTCCCAGCGCCCGAGGAGGACGAGACCGGAGATCGGGCCGCAGAGCATCACGCGCTCCCAGACTCGATCCCCGACGCGGCGCGCCAGTTGCGCGGCGCGATCGGTGAGCTCCAGCGCCTCCCCGTAGCGGTCGAGCGACTCGAGGGCCACGGCGAGGTTGTTGTAGGCGCGGAGCGATGGGGCTGGCAAGTCGTGCGCAAGCGCATGGGCGAGCGAGCCCTCGAGCAGGATCCGGCTTTCGTTGAGCCGGTTCCGCCGGGTGAGCAGGGTGGACTTGCTGGTCAGCGCCTCGGCGAAAACCTCCGGGAGCGCGAGTGCCTCTGCGAGCTCCAGCGCGAGCTCGAGATGCGGCCGCGCCTCATCGAACTGGCCGTTGAGAACGAGGAAGCGTCCCAGCTGTCCGGCGACGGCTGCGAGATCCTCGTCGGGCTCGTCACCCGAGAGCGCCTGCAGCGCT
>DATDDZ010000392.1:0-9219 GCA_036523555.1 Gaiellaceae bacterium | reverse complement strand
ACGTGGAGGTCGCGGCAGGTCGCGTCGCGATCGCGGCGGAGGCCGCGCACCACTTGCGCGAGCCGATGGTGCTGACCGGCCGAGCCGAGAACCACATCCGAGGCGTCGACGACCTCGACGACACGATTGCGCGTCTCGTCGCGTATCGCGATGCCGGCGCCGACGTCGTCTACGCGCCCGGCCTCACCGAGCTCGCGCAGATCAAGGCCGTGGTGGACGCGGTGGGCGTACCGGTGAACGTGCTCGCGTTGCCGACCGCGCCGGCACTCGGTGAGCTCGCCGAGGCCGGCGTCCGGCGCGTCTCCACGGGCAGCCTGCTCGCCGGCGCCGCTTATGGGGCCCTGCTCTCGGGTGGGCGCGAGCTGCTCGGCGCCGGCACGTCGCGTTACGCCGAGAGCAACGCGTCGCGGGAGTCGCTCAGGGCGGCGTTCGAATGACGATGAGCTACGCCGCAGCAGTCGAACGCTACGACCGCATGCAGTACCGCCGGTCCGGCCGGAGTGGGCTGAAGCTCCCCGCGATCTCGCTCGGGCTCTGGCAGAACTTCGGGCACGACCGGCCGCTCGAGGTGTCGCGGGCGATAGTGCGGCGGGCGTTCGACCTCGGCATCACCCACTTCGACCTCGCCAACAACTACGGCCCACCCTACGGGTCGGCCGAGGAGAACTTCGGCCAGCTTCTCCGCAGCGACCTCGGTCCCTACCGCGACGAGCTGGTCATCTCGACGAAGGCGGGGTACGACATGTGGCCGGGGCCCTACGGCGAGTGGGGCTCGCGAAAGTACCTCCTTGGGAGCCTGGACCAGAGCCTCGGGCGAATGGGGCTCGACTACGTCGACATCTTCTACTCCCACCGGTTCGACCCGGACACGCCGATCGAGGAGACGATGGGCGCCCTCGACTCCGCGGTGCGCCAGGGGAAGGCGCTCTACGCCGGCATCTCGTCCTATTCCGCGGCCAAGACTCGTGAGGCCGCAGCGGTCCTGCGTGACCTCGGGACACCGCTCCTGATCCACCAGCCGTCGTATTCCCTCCTCAACCGCTGGATCGAGCCCGAGCTGCTCGACGCGCTCGCAGACGTCGGCGCCGGCTGCATCTGCTTCTCGCCGCTCGCGCAGGGAATGCTGACGGACAGGTACCTGAACGGGATTCCCGAGGGCTCGCGCGCGAGCCGTGACGGGTCGTTCTCGCCTCGCCTCCTCACCGACGCGGCTCTGGACAAGATCCGAGCGCTCAACGAGATCGCGGCAGCCCGTGGCCAGACGCTCGCCCAGCTGGCGCTGGCCTGGACGCTGCGCGACCCCCGAATGACCTCTGCGCTCGTCGGCGCCTCGAGCGTCGAGCAGCTCGAGGCCAACGTCGCAGCGCTCGGCAGACTCGAGCTCGGCGAGGACGAGCTCGCGCAGATCGACCGCTACGCCACTGACAGCGGCATCAACATCTGGGCTGCGTCGAGCGCCGAGTAGCTAGGCGTCGCGCGTTCTCGTCCGCCAGAGCCCGGCCGCGAGGATGGCGCAGGCCCACCCGGCGAGCACGAGCAGCGCGACCGCCGCGGATAGCGTCGGGTTGACGCTCGTCGTCCTCGCGGTGTCGCCGAAGGCATTCGGAAGCAGGTTGTCGGTCGCGATCACCGGCAGGGCCGCGCGGCCCGAGCCGAGGATCTTGATGTTCGCCAGGATCGGGCTGATAGCGAGCTGAAAGGGGAGGAGGGTCGCAATAGTCGTCGTCCGGGAGCCGACGATCGACGAGATCCCCAGCCCGATCGCGAACCAGAAGCCCGTCGTGAGGAGGACCCAGAGACCGCTCTCGACGAGCAGCTTCACCGAGGGTGCCGGGAGCGAGCCCGCGAAAGCGACGCTCCCAGAGGCAGTCAGGGCGTAGGCGATGCCGACGAATGCGAAGAGGACGGTGAGGCCACCGGGGATCCGCGCGGCGAAGAGTGCGGCGCGGGAACGGCCGGTGACGACGAGCTCGCGGAACACACCCGCGCCGAGATCCCCGGCGCCCGCCGTCGCGCCGATGAGGATGCCGACGACCGATCCGAGAGTCCCGATCAGCCAGATCGTGTGGCCGAGGTTCTGGATCCCGCCTGCCGGACCGTGGTGGGCCGGGTTCGCGGCGTGAATCGAGACGAGGATCGTGTAGGTGACGAGCATCGCGCCGACGGTGAGGAGCCCTGCCGTCAGCACGAGGCCGCGCCGCTTGCGGAGCTTCAGGACCTCGGCGCGGATCAGCCGGGGTCGCCGGAACGGGACGGAGGATGCGAGCGCGGTCACGGTCACGCCGCCTCTCCGAGACGTGACGTGATCTCCAGGAACCGGCGCTCGAGGGTCGCGCGCTCGGGCTCCAACCGGTAGACGTCGAGGCCGGCTTCGACCAGCAGGCGGTTGATGGCGGCCGTCGCATTGTCGTCGGCGATCGGGATACGCAGGCCACCCTCGGCGGGCTCGGCGCCATGGCCGGTCAGCAGGGCCTGCGCCCGCAGGTCGTCGGAGGTCGCGACAATGACGGTCGCGGCGCGGCCGGTCAGCTCGTCGATCGAGCCCTGCACGACGATGTGCCCCTGGTCGACGATCGCGATCGCGTCGGCGGTCTTCTCCACCTCGTCGAGGAGGTGCGAGGAGAGGACGACCGTGCGCCCTTCGCCGACGAGCCTCCGGATCATGAGGCGAAGCTCCTCCATCCCGGCCGGATCGAGCCCGTTCATCGGCTCGTCGAGGATCAGAAGCTCGGGGTCGGCAAGGAGTGCACGGGCGACGCCGAGGCGCTGGCGCATGCCGAGCGAGTAGGCCTTCACCCTCTCGTCGGCGCGCTTGGCGAGGCCGACCCGGTCGAGAGCCCCGTCGACACGCGCGTGCGCCTCGCGCTCACGCGCGGCTGCGACGATGTGCAGGTTCTCGCGGCCGGTCAGGTGGCGGTGGAAGCGCGGCTCCTCGACGATCGCACCGACCCGTGCCAGCGCTTCGGCTCGGCCGGACGGCATCGGCTGTCCGAGGATCTGGACGCTGCCGGACGAGATCGAGGTCAGGCCGAGCAGCATGCGGATGAGGGTGGTCTTGCCCGCGCCGTTCGGGCCGAGGTAGCCGAAGGCCGACCCGGCGGGGATGCGCAGGTCGACGTTGTCGACCGCGACCCGGGCGCCGAAACGTTTCGTCAGGGCGTTGGTCTCGACGACGTAGGGGTTGTTCGCGTTCATCCCGCCACAGTACGGCGTCCGGGCTGCCGACCGCGTCGGCCGGGAGCGCGGTTCGCCCTCGTGCTCGAGGACGATCTCGGGCTCATCCGTGAGAGGGAGAGCCCGGTCTCGCCGAGCCCTGGTGCTCCGGCTCGTCGATCGAGAGCAGCGCGACCTTGGAGTGGAAGTGCACGTAGCCGTTGACGCTGCCGAGAACGCTGGAGCCCACCTGCCCGTGCCCCCGGGAGCCGAGGACGACTAGGTCGTACCCACCGCGGTCGATCTCCTTCACGATCTCCTCGCCGGCGTGCCCGGATCGCTGGACGGTGTGGACGACGACTCCGTCCGGCGCGGCGTCGGCGGCCTCACGGTTCATGCGCGCGGCCCACGTCTCGAGCTCGTCCTTCATCCGCTCGATGCTGACGCCGGCGAACGCGGCAAACGGAGGCACCGGCGGCGCGACGGTGATGACCGTCAGCTTCGAGTTCTGGGACCGGGCGAGGTCGATTGCCTGCTCCCAGGCTCGACGCGCGGAGCGAGACCCGTCGTACGCGACCAGGATGTTCAGGAACAAGAGGGCCTGACCGAATGCAAGACCCGGCCCCGACTCATTTCCCCTCGCGCAGCCGGCGCTCACGCCAACGGTGGAGTGTCTTCGACTTCGTCGCCGACTTCGGCGCCCGGAGCGGGGGAGGAGGATCGTGCGAGGCGAGCCAGCGCGCCGCCTCGTCGTCGGGATCGAGCCCCGCCTGACGCTCCCGCTCACCGCGTTTCTGCGCGCCTTGCCGGCTGAGGTCCTTCCTCATCCGTCGCAGCCTAGCCCGAGCTATCGAGCCAGGGTCTCGGCAGCGATCTCCGCCAGCCGGGGGACTCCCTCGGCGAAGCGCTCGGCGCCGGCGTCGTCGGCCGTGAGCTCGCCCCGCATGTAGCGGCCGTAGATCGCCTCGCAGAAGACCGCCGCCTTCCAGAGTGCGAGCGCCTCGAACCATGCGAGCGGCTCGACGTCGAGCCCGCTCGCCGACACGTAGCGGTCGATCAGCTCCGCGCGGGACGGGAAGCCCGGCGTCGCCGTCACGGGGGACGTGCCGAGCGGGTTCGGGTTCCCGCCGGGCTCGGAGTACGTCGCCACGAGGTAGCCGAGATCCGCACGTGGATCGCCGATCGCCCCCATCTCCCAGTCGAGCACCGCCGCGATGCGGTCGGGATGCTCCCGCGTCGTGATCATGTTCCCGAGCCGGTAGTCGCCGTGGACGACCGCCGGCGGCAGCGGTTCGGGCATGCGGCCCGCCAGCTCACGCCCGACCTGATCGACGGTGGGGAGGTCGCGGGTCGCGTTCATCTCCCAGAGCTGTCCGAAACGGCGCACCTGCCGCTCGAGGTAGCTCCCCGGGCGCGCGAACGCAGCGAGCCCGGCATCCGACACGTCGGCGGAATGGATCTCGACGAGCGTGGCGACGAGGTCTTCGCCCAGGCGCCGTCGCGCGTCCTCGTCGGCCGCGAGCTCGGCCGGAAGTTGCGTGCTGACCACGTGTCCGTCGATGAAGTCCATGACGTAGAAGGGAACGCCGAGGAGCCCCTCGTCCTCGCACACCGCGAGGATCGTCGGCACCCGGATGCCGAGCGGTGCAAGAGCCAGTTGCAGGCGCGCCTCGCGGACCATGTCGTGAGCCGAAGGCGGCAGCGGCGGCCTGGGCGCGCGCCGTAGCACGAACCGCCCGTCGTCCCGTTCGAGCAGGAAGGTGAAGTTGGAGCCGCCGCCCTCGCCGATCCGTCTCGCCCGTACCGGCCCCGTCCCGAGCCCGTGCGCGTCGAGGAAGTCGCGGACGCGGTCGAGCACGAGCAGCGGCGCCGGGCCGTCCGCGGGCTCGGCGAGCGTCTCGACGATGTCCGGCATTGCGTGATCCTGCCACCATCCGCGAGATGCAGACCCTCCTCGACGGCGGCGCGTTCTTCGAAGGCCCGCGCTGGCGGGACGGACACTGGTGGGTCTCGGACATGTTCGGTCGCGTCGTGCTCGCCGTCGGCGGCGACGGGCGCGCCTCGGAGATCGCCCGAGTCGAGGGCCGGCCCTCCGGCCTGGGCTGGCTGCCGGACGGCTCGCTTCTCGTCGTCTCGATGCTCGACCGGCGCGTCCTGCGACGCTCGGCGTCGGGAGCCCTGCGCATCCATGCGGATCTCTCCGCGCACTGCGACTGGCACGCGAACGACATGGTCGTCGCGGCAGACGGCTCGGCTTACGTGGGCAACTTCGGCTTCGACCTGGCGGGGGGCGCGGAACCGAAGCCGACCGGGTTGATGCGGGTCGATCCGGAAGGGATGGTGACATCCGCCGCGGAAGAGCTCCTGTTTCCGAACGGGTCCGTGATCACTCCCGACGGGCGCACGCTCGTCGTCGCGGAGACGTTCGGCCGGCGCCTCACCGCCTTCGCGATCGACGATGACGGATCACTCTTCGCTCGGCGGATGTGGGCCGATCTCCGCCCGGCGGGGATCGCACCCGACGGCTGCTGCCTCGACGCGGAGGGCCAGATCTGGGTTGCCGACGCGGCGGGCCACCGCTGTTGCCTGGTCGCCGAGGGCGGCGAGGTAGTCGACGAGATCCCGTCGCCCGCGGACCTGCGGTTCTACGCCTGCATGCTCGGCGGGGACGACGGCCGGACATTGCTCCTCTGTGCGGCCCCCGGCTACGACGAGGAACGACGGTCACGTGAGCGGGCTGCGAGGCTGCTCACGACGCGGGTCGATGTGCCGCGCGCCGGTCTGCCGTGACGTGACTCAGCCGGGGGCGAATGCGTCGATCACGTCCGCCGTCCGTTCGGGCGGGCAGATCAGCGTCAGGACGGCTGTGTCGATCCCTCCATCGGCGAAGAGCGCGATCCGCTCCCTCTGCGCCTCGACCGGCCCGAGCAGGAAGATCTCGCGGATGAGCTGCTCGGGCGCGAGCTCGAGCGCGCGCTTGCGGTCGCCGGCCGCCCACGCGGCGACGACCGGATCGATCACTTCACTCCAGCCGAGCCAGCGGAAGAACTCGCTGTAGACCGGCACCGTCGCGTACGCGACGAGGATGCGCTTCGCCGTCACGAGCGCCTCCTCCTCGGGGCCGTCGATCGAGAAGAAGCGGCAGGCGAGCTCCTTGTCCGCTGCGCCGAACGCGTCGACGACACGAGACGCGCCGCTCAGCGGAAGGAAGTTCGTGAACGCGCCGTCGGCGTGGTCGCGCGCGAGCCCGAGCATCCTGTCGCGAAGGGCCGCGAGCACGATCGGGATCGGCTCCGCAGGAGGCGGGTTGAGCCTGAAGCCGCCGTCGACGCGCTCGCCGGCGAACGCCCGGCGCAGATAGTCGACGGTCGTGCGCACTCGTGCGAGCGGTCGCTCGAAGGGAATGCCGTTCCACTGCTCGACGATCACGTTGGACGACGCGCCGAGCCCCAGGGTGAACCGGCCGCCGCTCAGCTCGGCCAGCGCCGTCGCGCTCTGCGCAAGCAGGGCGGGGCCGCGCGTGTAGACGCTGACGATCCCGGTGACGAGCCGCACGCGCTCGGTGTGCTGCGCCGCCACGACGAGCGGCGTGAACCCGTCGAGCTCGGTCGCCTCCTGCGACCAGAGACTGTCGTAGCCCGCCTCCTCGGCACGACGCGCGAGCGCCGGCAGATCCTTCAGCGGAACGCCGGTGAACGGAACGGTCAGAGCCGTGCGCATGAGACGATGTTTCCATGTTTCCGCGCACCGCTCTGGTGACAGGTGGATCGTCCGGGATCGGGGCCGCGATCGTGTCGCTGCTGGAGGAGGACGGCGCCGACGTGCAGGTGCTCGATCTGAGCACGGGCTTCGACGTCGCGGACCCCGCCGCGTGGGAGGAAGTCGGCCCGGTCGAGCTCGCGTGTCTCAACGCGGGCGTCGTCACCGGCCAGAGCGAGCTCGGGCGGGTGTCCGACGCCGACTACCGCCGCATCCTGGGCGCGAACGTCGACGGAGTCGTCTTCGGGACGCGCAGGCTCTCCCGCGTGCTGAAGCCCGGCAGCGCCATCGTCGCGACCGCGTCGCTCGCCGGTTTGACCGCGATGCCCAGCGACCCGCTCTACACGCTGACGAAACATGCGGTCGTGGGGTTCGTCCGCAGCGTCGCGCCGCAGCTCGAGCAGCGAGGGATCCGCATCAACGCGGTCGCACCTGGCATCGCCGCCACTCCGTTGATCGGGGCAGCGAAGGACACGCTGGAGCGGGAAGGCTTCCCGCTCTTGCAGCCGGTCGACGTGGCCCGCGCCGTGCTGCTGGCCGCCACGAGCGAGGAGTCCGGGCAGGTCTGGGCGGTTCAGCCGGGCCGGGAGCCGCTGCAGTTCCGCTTCCCGAACGTCCCGGGCCCGCGCGACCCGAGCGGCGCCTCGGTCGGGCCGCCTCCTACGTGAACGTCCAGCGCCCGCCCTCTGCGAACGTCTTCAGGATCCGGCGCGAGACGACCATGCGGTGCACCTCGTCCGGGCCGTCGTAGATATGGGCGCCGCGGGCAATCATGAACATGTGTGAGAGCGGCGACCGGTCGGTCAGGCCGAGCGCGCCGTGCACCTGCACCGCGCGGTCGATCACGTCGGAGAGCACGCGCGCGGCGTAGAACTTGATCAGCGAGATCTCGACCCGCGCCTCGGAGCCCTCGTCGATCTTGCGGGCGGCGTCGAGGGTCATGAGCCTGCACGCCTGGATCTCGGCGGCCGAGTCCGCGATCCAGTTCTGAACCGTCTGCTTGTCGGCGAGCGGACCGCCGAAAGCTTCTCGCTCGAGCGCGCGCTCGCACATGAGCTCGAACGCGCGCTGCATCTGCCCGAGCCAGCGCATCACGTGATGAATCCGCCCGGGGCCGAGCCGCTTCTGCGCGATGCGGAACCCGTCGCCGCGCTCGCCGAGGATGTTGCCGGCCGGAACGCGCACGCCGCTGTACCGGACCTCGCAGTGAGTCGACCAGCCGCGACCACGATGGCCGAGCGTCCGCACGGCTTCGATCTCGATGCCGGGCGCGTCCGCCGGGACGACGATCTGGCTCATCCGCCGGTGGGGCTGCTCGTCGGGCTCCGTCACTGCCATGACGATCCCGAACGCCGCGTCCTCCGCGCCCGACGAGAACCACTTGCGCCCGTCGATCACCCACTCGTCCCCGTCGAGCCTGGCGGTCGTCTTCAGGCCGGTCGGATCGGCGCCGGACACGTCCGGCTCCGTCATCGAGAAGAACGACCGTGCATCGCCCTCGACCAGCGGCCTGAGCCAGCGCTCCTTCTGCTCGTCGGTGCCGAACATGTGGAGGATCTCGCCGTTGCCGGCATCCGGCGCCTGGCAATTGAAGACGTATTGCGCCCAGGTGACGCGGCCGATCTCCTCGTTCAGGTTGGCGTAGGCGAGGAAGCCCTGGCCGGTGCCGCCGGCCTCGGGCGGCAGGTGCGGAGCCCAGAGCCCGTCGGCTTTCGCGCGCGCCCGCAGGGCGCGGATGAGCTCCTGCGCTGCGTCGTCCTCGCGTGACAGCTCCGCCTCGACGGGGAGGATGTGCTCTTCGATGAACGCGCGGTACTCGGCGCGCTGGTCGGCGGTCGTCATGGTGCGAGGATCGCACAGAATGGCCACGTGATCGACTGGCACGAGGCGATGCCGCTCGCGGGGTTGCTCGGCGTGGAGGGCATTCAGGCCCGGGCGGACGAGGTTCGCGCGCGCCTGGCGTGGCGCGAGGAGCTCTGCACTGCGGGCGGCGTCATGCACGGCGGCGCCCTGATGTCGCTCGCGGATTGCGCGGGCGGCCTGTGCGCATATCTCAACCTGCCCGACGGCGCTACGGGTACGGCGACGATCCAGTCGGGGACGAACTTCCTCCGCCCGGTGCGGGACGGCTACGTCGATGCGGCCAGCCGGCCGGTCAGCGTGGGCCGGACCGTGATCGTCGTCGAGACGGAGCTCGTCGATGCGAATGGGCGCGCGGTCGCGCGCGTCATCCAGTCGCAGGCCGTCCTGCGCTAGAGCCGTTCGACGAGCATGGCCATGCCCTGGCCGCCGCCGACGCACATCGCC
>DATDDZ010000391.1:0-2964 GCA_036523555.1 Gaiellaceae bacterium | reverse complement strand
TCCGTGTCAAGAAGCTCGTCGAGGAGCAGGTCTGGCGCCGGCGAGGGGCGCACGTCCGGGAGTGGGAGCGGATGCTCGTGGACGAAGGCACCTCGATCGTGAAGGTGTTTCTCAACGTCTCGAAAGAGGAGCAGCGCAAGCGCCTCCAGGAGCGGGTCGACGATCCCGAGAAGCGCTGGAAGTTCCGGCTCGAGGACCTCGACGTGCGGAAGCGGTTCGACGATTACGTCGCGGCGTACGAGGACGCCGTCACCGAGACGTCGACCGAGTGGGCTCCGTGGCACATCGTGCCCGCCGATCGCAACTGGGTGAAAGCGCTTGCCGTCACACAACTTCTCGTCGACGAGCTCGAGCGCCTCGACCCCCAGTTCCCGGAGCCGGACCCGGCGATCGAGGGCCTGCACATCGAGTGACGCCGCCGCCGCGCTAGCCGAGGCGCTCGGGATGGCCGAGCGTGCCGAGCTCGGCGATGTCGCGGCGGAAGAAGAGCGCGGTCGTCCAGTCGACGACGACGCGGAGCTTCCTCGTCAGCAGCGGCAGCTGGTAAAGGTGGTAGGTGCGGGTGGCGAACCACCCCGGAAATCCCCGCAGGCGCGCGCCGGGCACCTGGGCGATGCCCTTGTAGCGGCCGAGCGTCGCGGCCTGGCCGAGCATGCGGTACCGGTACGGCTTCGGCTCCCCGGAGAGGTTTTTCGCCAAACGCCGGGCCTGTCGCAGTGCGTGCTGGCACGTCGGCGGGTCGAACGCCCCGGGCGTCGCGGCGTTCGGTACACGTGCGCCGTCGCCGAGCGCCCAGACGTGCGGGACTCCTTCCACCCTGAGGGCGGGATCGACGACCACGCGCCCTCGCTCGTCGACGGGCAGCCCGAGCCGGTCGTTGGCGGGGTTGGCACGGACGCCCGCGGTCCAGACCACTGTGCTGGTGAGGATGTGGTCGCCGTCGGAGAGCGTGGCCGCGTGCGCGTCGACCGACTCGAGGGTCGTGGCCACTCTGATGTCGACTCCGCGTCGGACGAGTTGGCGCGCCGCGTAGTCGCCGAGCCCGCGCGGGATCTCGGGGAGGATCTTCGGCGCCGCGTCGACGAGGAGCCAGTGCTGCCGCTCGTGGCGGAGGGCGGGGTAGTAGCGGAGTGCATCGCGGACGAGGTCAGAGAGCTCGGCGAGCGCCTCGACCCCCGCGTACCCGGCGCCGACGAACACGAACGTCAGCTCCCGCCGGCGCTGTCCCTCGCTGCTAGCTCCCGCTGCGGCTTCGAGGCGGCGAAGCACGTGGTTCCTGAGGTGGATCGCGTCGGCGAGGGTCTTGAAACCGAGTGCATGCTCCGCGAGGCCGGGAATCGGCAAGGTGCGCGAGACGGCACCGAGCGCGATCACGAGCTCTTCGTAGCGCACGGTCAACAGGCCCTCGTCGGTCTCCACGCGGACGTGCTGCCGGTCTGTGTCGACGGCCACCGCACGACCGAGAAGGAGCTCGGCGCGGGGGCACATCATCCGAAGCGGAACGACGACGTGGCGCGGCTCGAGCGTCCCGGACGCTGCCTCGGGCAGCATCGGCGTGTAGAGCATGAAGTTCTCGGGGGAGACGATCGTCGCGCCGCGCCTGCCGAGCAGCCGGGCGACGTAGCCGCCGGCAAACCCGCCGCCGAGCACGAGGGTGCCCCCGACCGCGATCCGTTCGCTCATGCCGCAACCACGAGCCTGCGGAGGAAGGTCAGCGCGCCCTCCTTGTCCAACATCTCGTTGAGGTTGCCGCACTTCGGGCTCTGCACACAGGATGGGCACCCGTCGGCGCACGGACAGCCCTCGAGCATCCGCGCAGTGTCCTCGACCCAGCCCTCGAAGCAGTCGAACCCCCGCTCCGTGATCCCCACACCTCCGGTGTGCCCGTCGTATACGAAGACGGTGGGCTCGTTGGTCTGGAAGTGGACGTTCGTGGAGAGCCCGCCGATGTCCCAGCGGTCGCACATCGCCCAGAGCGGGAGCAGGGCGATCATCGAGTGTTCGGCGGCGTGGAGGGTCGAGAGGAGCCGCGGCATCTGCTCCAGGCCCTTCAGGTGCTGCGGCTCCGGGACGTACCAGACTGCCTCGGTCTCGAAGCTCGTCTCGGGCAGGTCGAGCTCGACCGTCTCGAGCGTCGACTGGTCGCGCACGGATTTCTTCTGGTAGGCCACTACGCGTTCCGTGACCGAGATGCGGCCGAACGAGAGCTCGAGCCCGCAGCGCCGCTCGGCGCGAAGTGTCTCCTCGATCGCGGTGTTCGTCTCCTTCTTCGCCTGCGTGTAGTAGTCGCCCTTGTACGGCGTCACGAGCGCGGCCCGGGACTGCAGGTCGAGCTCGCGCACGAGATAGCTCTCGCCGAGATGGAGGTACACGGCGCCTTCGTGGACGGTCGAGTAAGCGCGCTCGCGCTCGACGATTCCGAGCATCGTCCCCGTCTCTGCCTCGACCACCGCAAACGTGTCCGGGGTCGTGCTGCGGAGGCCGAACTGCGCGGCCGGGTACTCGCGCCCGGCCCAGACGTAGCCGCTCTTCGTCTGCTTGAGGTCGGGAAGCTGCGCAGCCCGCTCGAGGGCCTCGTCGCCGAGGGTCGCGCGGTCGGCGTCGTCGAGCGGCGCCTCGAAGGCGGCCGACCTGACGTGGCCGTCGAGAACGCGCGGGTTCGCGTGGTCGAGGATCGCCGCCTCCACGCTCCGGCCGAGCAGGGCTTCGGGCTCCCGCATGAAGTACTGGTCGAGCGCGTCCTCGGAGGCGACGAGGACGGCGAGGCCGTGCCCGCGGCGGCCTGCGCGCCCCCACTGCTGCCGGAGGCTCGCGACGGTTCCCGGAAAGCCCACGGAGACGACGCAGTCCAGCAACCCGATGTCGATTCCCAGCTCGAGCGCGTCGGTCGCCGCGACGCCGAGCAGCTCGCCCTCCGCGAGCTTTCGCTCGATCTCCCGCCGCTGCTTCGGCGTGTAGCCGGCG
>DATDDZ010000390.1:0-3589 GCA_036523555.1 Gaiellaceae bacterium | reverse complement strand
CCGGGGACGACAGGCCTTTACCACGTCGCCATCCGCTACCCGGACCGCAAGACGCTCGCTCAGGCGCTCAAGGCAGTGGTCGACGCGGGCATCCCGCTGAGCGGTGCGAGCGACCACGGCGTCAGCGAGGCCCTCTACCTGCGCGACCCGGACGACAACGGCATCGAGCTCTACCGGGACCGTCCCCGCGAGGAGTGGCCCCGCAGCGACAACGGCGAAGGCATCGCGATGGTCACGCTTCCGCTCGACGTACACGCGCTGCTCGCCGAAGCGGACTGATGCGCTCCAGCCGGCGCCGGCTCCTGACGGTCTTCGGGCTCGCCGCCGGCTCGCTCTTCTGCGTCGCGCTCGTGCTCGTCCGGAATGTGCACACCGGCAGCCCGAACTTCCGCTACCTGGTCTGGAACCTCTTCCTCGCCTGGATCCCGTTCGTGCTTGCGGTCTTCGTCTACGACCGCTGGCGGAGGCGCCGGACGGGGGTGCTGCTGCTCACCCTCGGCGGGCTCTGGCTTCTCTTCTTTCCGAACGCCCCCTACATCGCGACGGATTTTGTCCACCTCGAGCATGACACCCTCGCGCCGTACTGGTACGACGCGGTCACGATCTCGGCCTTCGCCTGGATCGGGCTGCTTCTGGGCTTCGCCTCGCTCTACCTCGTGCAGACGGTGGTGAGGCAGTGGCGGGGAGCTGTCGCGGGGTGGATCTTCGCCGTCGGGGCAATTGCCCTCGGTTCCCTCGGGATCTACCTCGGCCGCTTCCTCCGCCTGAACAGCTGGGACGCCCTAGAGCATCCGAGCGTCCTGCCGCGCATTGCGCACGCGGTCGCGCGAAACCCGTTTGCCTATCAGGAGGCGATCGCCGTCACGCTCCTGTTCACCGTCGCCCTCGTCTTCGCCTACTTCCTGCTCTACACCCTCGCGGCGGCCGGCCTGGAGTTGGACGCCGAGCGCTGACGCCGGGGAGGCCTGCGGCTCGTCGAGCCGGACCGGCCGGTCTGCGCTACAACTCACGGTAGTGGCCTCGAAGCCCGTCGAGCAGCTCGAGTCGGTCGTGATCCGGTTCGCCGGTGACTCCGGCGACGGGATGCAGCTCACCGGAGACCGCTTCACGAGCGAGACGGCCCTGACAGGGAACGACCTCGCCACCTTCCCGGACTTCCCGGCCGAGATCCGGGCGCCGGCCGGCTCGCTTCCCGGCGTCTCCGGCTTCCAGCTCCACTTCGCCGACCACGACATCCTCACGCCCGGCGACGCGCCGAACGTTCTCGTGGCTATGAACCCGGCGGCCCTCAGGACGAACCTGAAGGACCTGCCGCCGCGGGGGATCCTCGTAGTCGACATGGACGCATTCACCGACCGCAACCTCAAGAAGGCTGGCTACGAGGGGAATCCGCTCGAGGACGGCTCGCTCGAGTCGTACGACGTGCACCCGATTCCCCTGACGACGATGACCATCGAGGCGCTCAAGGACATCGCCGGGATCACGAAGCGCGAGGCCGAACGGTCGAAGAACATGTTCGCCCTCGGCCTGATGTCGTGGCTGTACGGGCGTCCCACAGAGGGGACCATCGGGTTTCTGCAGCGGAAGTTCGCCAAGCGGCCGGAGATCGCCGCGGCGAACGTCAAGGCCTTCCAGACGGGCTATGCCTTCGGCGAGACGACGGAGTCTTTTGCCGTGCAGTACGAGGTCCGGGCTGCCCCGCTCGAGCGCGGCATGTACCGCAACATCACGGGGAACCAGGCGCTCGCGTATGGCCTCGTCGCGGCCTCGGTGAAGTCCGGCCTGCCCCTGTTCCTCGGCGCGTACCCGATCACGCCGGCTTCGGCGGTGCTCGAGGAGCTCGCGCGGCACAAGAGCTTCGGCGTCCGCACCTTCCAGGCGGAGGACGAGATCGCCGCGGTGGGCGCCGCCCTGGGCGCGGCGTTCGGCGGTTCCCTCGGCGTCTCCACCTCGAGCGGTCCCGGGATCGTCCTGAAGCAGGAGACGATCGGTCTCGGGGTGACGCTCGAGCTGCCGCTCGTGATCGTGGACATCAAGCGCGCCGGCCCTTCGACCGGGATGCCGACGAAGCCCGAGCAGGCCGACCTGCTCAACGTGATGTTCGGCCGTAACTCCGAGTCGCCCGTTCCCGTGATCGCTGCCGCGACTCCGTCCGACTGCTTCGCCGCCGCGCTCGAGGCGGCGCGGATCGCCGTGAAGTACCGGACGCCGGTGTTCCTCCTCTCCGACGCGTACCTCGCGAACGGCTCCGAGCCGTGGCGGCTGCCCGACGTGGGCACGATTCCGCCGATCGATCCGGGATTCGCCGCGAGCAACGGCGAGGACTTCGAGCCCTACCGGCGGGACCCGGCGACCCTGGCGAGGCCGTGGGCGATCCCCGGCACCCCCGGGCTCGAGCATCGGATCGGAGGCCTGGAGAAGCAGGATGTCACCGGCAACGTCAGCTACGACCCGGAGAACCACGACCGCATGACGCGACTGCGCGCGCAGAAGATCGCTGGGATCGCGCAGGACATCCCCGAGCTCGAGGTCGACGACCCGGACGGCGCCGACACTCTCGTCCTCAGCTGGGGCGGGACCTACGGCTCGGTCGCCGCCGGAGTCCGTCGCGCGCGGGCCAAGGGTCAGAAGGTGGCGCACGCGCACCTCCGTTACCTCAACCCGTTCCCGCGCAACACGGGCGAGGTCGTGCGGGGCTACGACAAGGTGCTCGTCCCAGAGATCAACCTGGGGCAGCTCCGGAAGCTGATCCGCGCCGAATTCCTCGTCGACGCGACCGGGTTCAACCTCGTGCGCGGCATCCCGTTCCGGGCGAGGGAGGTCGCAGAGGCGATCGACGCGATGGTCGGCGCCGCCTGAGGCATCTCCGGGCGATCGTCCTGCTTCCAGGGACGGTCACCGTCCTCCTGCCGGCTCTCGTCCTCTGGCGCACGGGCGCAGAGATCGTGCCTGCGACGGCCGCAGCCGGAGCCGTCCTCAGCTTGGGCGGCCTGGCTCTCGTCGTCTGGACGGTGCGGCTTTTCGTCACGGTCGGGCGAGGGACACTCGCCCCGTGGGACCAGACGACGTCCCTTGTAGTGCGCGGCCCTTACCGGCACGTGCGCAATCCGATGATCACGGGCGTGGGCACGATCCTCGGCGGCGAGGCGCTCTTCTTCCGCTCGTGGGCGCTCGCCGTCTGCCTCGCGATCTTCGCAGCCGTCAACGGGATCTACATGCCGCTCAGCGAGGAGCCTGGCCTCCGGCGGCGGTTCGGCGCCGCCTACGACGACTATCGCGCGAACGTGCCCAGGTGGCTGCCGCGTCTGCGCGGGTGGGGGCCGTAGGAGGCCGCCGACTACAGTGGCCGGGTGAGCGATCGGCTGCGCACGCTCTGGGATTTCGACGACCTCGACGCGACCGAGCAGAGGCTTGAAGCGCAGCTCGACGAGGAGCGCACCGATCCGGGTCGCGCGGAAGTTCTCACCCAGCTCGCGCGTGTCCAGGGACTGCGGGGTGCGTTCGACGAGTGCGAGAAGCTGCTCGTCGAAGCGGAGGCCCTGGCCGGGACGGATGCGGTGGCGTGCGCGCGCATCGATCTCGAGCGCGG
>DATDDZ010000389.1:0-6675 GCA_036523555.1 Gaiellaceae bacterium | reverse complement strand
CGAAGATGGGGATACCGCCCTCGAAGCTCGGCATCTTCGTCGGCTTCCAGACGACCAAGGGAACGGGCGGGCGTGAGGGGCTCGCGGCCGGGCCCTGGTTCCAGACCGTCAAGTGGCAGGTGCTCGCGGCCCGCTACGTCGCCCGCGAGATGAAGTTCAACTCGATCTGGTCGTGGGGCTGGGCAGAGTGGAAGACGCTGCCGGGCGAGATGGATCCCGCGAAGTGGCGCGCCGCCTGCGTGTACCTCTGGACCCGGAACTCGAAGCTGTGCAACGGCCCGCATGCGGCCGGCCGCGGCTTCGACAGGTCGAAGACCGAGGGCCAGCTGATCCTTCCGCCGGGCCTCCGTTGCCGGCTCGGCACTGCAGCGGTTCGGTGGTCCGCCCTCCAACCGCTCCTCAAGCTGACCGGCGACCCGGAGCTCGCGTTCTCGAACGCGTTCGCGCGGGCCGTTCAGCAGCGGGCCGCGCCGGTGAACGAGGCCGAGGTCCTCGCTGCCGAGCGCTCGATCGTGTCCTCTCGATTCGGCGGCTCCCGCGGCGCCTACCTGGCGGCGATCTCCGAGGCGCGGACGAGCCTCGGTGTGGCGCGCGCCGTGATCGGGGATGAGCTCCGGAGGGCGCGGATCGAGAGCAGGTTCAGGGTGTCAGGGCCGAGCGCCGCCCAGATCGCCGATTTCCACGACACCTACGGCGAGTTGCAGGTACGCCTCGTCGAGGCGAAGTCGCGGGCGTCCTGGCTCGGGGGCCGCCAGATGGGCTATGCGGTCGCCTCCGCAGCGCCGCTACGCCTCATGAATCTCGCTTCCGGCCGTTGGGCCTCTCTCTGGTCGCCGCTCGGAACGGTGCAGGTGCGGCCGCTCGGGCCGCCGCTCCCGCTCGGCTCTCTGCCGGTCGCGACCGTGTCGCAGGCCATTCGCGCGGCGCTGACGACGCAGGCGCAGGAGGCGCGCTTCCCGGCCTGGCTGACTTCCGCCCAGAAGAGCGCGTTTCCCGAGGCGATCTGCTGGCGCGACCAGCTGCCCGAGCTGGGCGACGTCGACCTGACGAACTACCTGCCCTTCACCGCCCTCACCTCGTAGGGCGGCGACGGCGGCAGATTACTTCTTGGCCCGCAGGAGGAAGCCGCTCTTGCCGGGCCGGACGTCGATCGCCGAGTAGCCGGCGAAGAGCTCCGTGAGCCCATCGCGGGTGTAGTCGAAGATCGGGCAGTTGTTGATGACCTCGTAGCGGATCTTCCGCACCGGCCCTTTCGTCCACGTCCAGCGCGGGAAGCTCGAGACCACCGAGCCGCCCGGGGCGAGGAGCCCGGAGATCCGGCGGACGTGGGCCGGCGCGTCCTCGATGTAGTCGAAGTAGCCGAGGGCGAGGACGACGTCGAAGGAGCCCGGGATCTCGACCGCGAGGAAGTCACCCTGGATCAGCGTCACCTTGTCGCCGAAGCGTTCGAGGCGCGCCCGGGCCAGTTCGAGCATCGAATCGGAGAGGTCGACGTCCACGTAGGTCGAGGCTCCCTGCTCGAGGAACGGCTCGCCGATGCGCGCTGAGCCGCCGCCCACGTCGAGGACGCGGGGGGCGTCGTATTCGCGCGCCACCTCGAGGGCGAACTCGCGGCGGTTGAAGAGGCCTGGACGAAGGGCGCGCTGCAGCGCGTGGTCCTCGTCGTAGAGGTGGTCAAACGAGAACGCCTTCTTCCGAAAGTGCTCGCGTACCCGTCCCGTAGAGTCGGTGGATGTCGTCATATGCCTGTTCGTAGCTCAGCAGCTCGTAGCGCCGGGCCACCTCCCGCAGCCGCCTGGTGACGAGCTGCCGTCCCGTGTTCCGCCAGAGGCTCCTCGACGTCGCGGTGAGGCGCTGGCGGGCGGATGCTGGAGATGGAAGCGCCGCCTTGAGCGGCTCTTCGTCGAATTCGTAGGGATGAAAATACAGAACCGGGTAGGCGTTCTGCCGGCGCACGTCGGCGAGGGCCCGGTTGAGCAGGCGCGCCGGAAGGACGCGCCAATAGGCGCCGCCCCCGACGGGCAGCGGGCCGCGTGCCGCGATCGGCAGCTCCCAGAGCTCGCGGCCGCCCGGCGCGCGGAGGCGGTACGGCGAGGCGGGAATCCCGGCTATGCGGTCGCGGATCCTCGGCGAGTCGTACTGGCTCGAGTCGTAGGTCACGCCTGCCTCGGCGAGGACGTCGTAGGCCCACGGTGTCTCCCGGGTGATCGAGAACGCCGGGGCGCGGTAGGCGACCGGCGCCCTTCCGGTCGCGCTCGTGATCACTTCCAGGGCGCGGGTCACGTCTTCGCGGAACTCGGCGCAGGTCTGTCCAGAGACCGGACGGTGGGCGTGGCCGTGGCAGGCCGGCTCGTGTCCGCGCCGGACGATCTCCGCGACGAGCTCGGGGTAGCGGGCAACGGTCATCCCGAGCAGGAAGAACGTCGCGCGTGCGTTCAGCTCGTCCAGGAGGTCGAGGACGATCGTCGTCTGGCGCTCGAGTGCCGCGTGGGGCCGGTCCCAGTCCGGCAGGCCCAGGCGTCGGTGCACGAGCTGGTGCCAGTCCTCGAAGTCGATGCTCAGGAGGAGACGCGGGCGACCGCCCTCTCCGGCAGCAGTGGAGCCGTCCGTTTCGGCCGCCTGGGGAGACACGGTCACGATTTCGACCCTATCGCCGTGGCCCGGAAGGTCCCGGCCGGAACAACCGGGGTCTGACCCTGGTTTTCCGGCCATGTCCCCTCGGCGGCGCCGGCTGGCCGAGAGGGATCTCGCTGCCCCCGGAGCCGGCGGACGAGGCTCGACCGGACGCCGCGAGCGGGGCTTGACTCCGCCACCTGGCGAAAAGGTGCCTGGGAGCCCGCGCATAAGCTGCTCGAGCCCGCTCCGTCACGAGGATCGCGGCGTTTGCGGGGCCTCCCTCCATTGGGTACCATGCCTCGTCCGGTTGGCAGGGCCTGCGGCCCGGCCGACCGTTGTTGTGTGAAAAGGGACTTTCCCGGAGGTCGATTGCCAACCGTCAACCAACTCGTGCGCAAGGGTCGGGCCCTCCAGAAGGGCAAGACGAAGACCCCTGCTCTGGGCGGGGCGCCACAGCGGCGCGGCGTCTGCACGCGCGTGTTCACGCACACGCCGAAGAAGCCGAACTCAGCCCTTCGGAAGGTCGCGCGCGTCCGCTTGACGAACCAGATGGAGGTCACGACCTACATCCCGGGCGAGGGCCACAACCTGCAGGAGCACTCGGTCGTGCTCGTTCGCGGCGGTCGCGTCAAGGACCTGCCGGGTGTCCGCTACAAGGTGATCAGGGCGGCCCTCGACGCCGCCGGCGTCTCCGACCGCAAGCAGGGGCGGTCGAAGTACGGCGCCAAGAGAGGCTCGTAGTGCCCCGCCGTGGTGAAGTCCAGGCCCGGCCGATCGAGCCGGATCCCGTCTACAACTCACCGCTCGTGACGCAGGTGATCAACAAGGTGATGACGCGCGGGAAGAAGTCGACCGCCGAGCAGATCGTCTACAGCGCGCTCGAGCGGATCGGCGAGAAGACCGGGAAGCCGCCGGTGGAGATTCTCGAGCAGGCCGTCAAGACGGTCACGCCCGTGCTCGAGGTCAAGAGCCGCCGCGTCGGTGGAGCGAACTACCAGGTGCCCGTCGAGGTGCCCCAGCGCCGCGCGCGCACACTGGCCGTCCGCTGGCTGGTCGACTTCGCGCGCGACCGCCGCGAGAAGGGCATGGTCGACAAGCTCTCAAACGAGATTCTGGACGCCCTGAACCAGCAGGGGGGCGCCTTCAAACGCAAGGACGACGTCTACCGGATGGCGCAGGCCAACAAGGCCTTCGCGCACTACCGCTGGTAACCGCGATGGCAGTCGATACGAAGAGCAGCGTCGCGCTCGACCGCGTCCGCAACATCGGGATCATGGCCCACATTGACGCGGGCAAGACGACGACGACCGAGCGGATCCTCTACTACACGGGCCGGACCCACAAGATGGGCGAGGTCCACGAGGGCGCCGCGACGATGGACTGGATGGCGCAGGAGCAGGAGCGCGGCATCACGATCACGTCTGCGGCGACAACGGCGTTCTGGCGGGACTTTCGGATCAACATTATCGATACGCCCGGGCACGTGGACTTTACGGTCGAGGTGGAGCGGAGCCTTCGCGTCCTGGACGGCGCCATCGCCGTGTTCGACGCCGTCGCCGGCGTCCAGCCGCAGTCCGAGACGGTCTGGCGGCAGGCCGAGCGCTACGGCGTCCCGCGGATCGCCTTCATCAACAAGATGGACCGCACCGGGGCAGACTTCTTCGCCTCCGTGCAGTCGATGATCGACCGACTTGGCGCGCACCCCGTGCCGGTCCAGCTGCCGATCGGCCAGGAGGAGCATCATCGCGGCATCGTCGACCTCGTCGAGATGAAGGCCGTCACCTGGGCCGACGATCTGGGCACGAAGATGGACACGGGGGACATCCCGGCCGAACTGGTCGAGCAGGCGAACGAGTACCACCACCAGCTGATCGACTCGATCGCGGAGTTCGACGACGAGCTGACTGAGACCTACCTCCTCGACGAGGAGGCGGTCACCCCCGACCTGATCCGAAGCGCGCTCCGCAAAGGGACGCTCGCGAACAAGATCACGCCGGTCCTCCTCGGATCCGCCTTCAAGAACAAGGGAGTCCAGCCGCTGCTCGACGGAGTCATCGACTACCTGCCGAGCCCGCTCGACGTGCCGCCGGTCCACGGCGTCGACCCACGGACGGACCACGAGCTCTCACGCCGTGCAGCGCTCGACGAGCCGTTCTCCGCGCTCGCCTTCAAGGTCATGTCCGATCCCTACGTCGGGAAGCTGACCTACTTCCGGGTCTACTCGGGACAGGTCCAGGCGGGCGGCCGCGTCGTCAACACGTCGACCGGACGCACCGAGCGGATCGGCCGCATCCTGCAGATGCACGCGAACCACCGTGAGGAGCGCGACATGATCGGTGCGGGTGAGATCGCGGCCGCGGTCGGCCTGAAGGACACGACGACGGGCGACACGCTCGCGACGGACACCGCTCCGATCAAGCTGGAGTCGATGACCTTCCCGGACCCGGTGATCTCGGTTGCCGTGGAGCCGAAGTCGAAGGCCGACCAGGACAAGCTCGGCACCGGCCTGCAGCGACTCGCAGACGAGGACCCGACCTTCCGTATCCGCACGGACGACGAAACCGGCCAGACGCTGATCGCCGGCATGGGTGAGCTCCACCTCGAGATCATCGTCGACCGTCTGAAGCGCGAGTTCAATGTCGACGCCAACGTGGGCCGTCCGCAGGTCGCCTATCGCGAGACGATCGGGAAGCCCGTCGAGAAGATCCAGGGCCGCTTCGTCCGCCAGACCGGCGGCCGCGGCCAGTACGGCCATGCCGTCATCAACGCCGAGCCGATGGACCCGGGCGACGGCTACGAGTTCGTCGACAAGATCGTCGGCGGGAAGATCCCGAAGGAGTACATCCCCTCGATCGACCTGGGCATCCAGGAGGCGATGGAATCCGGCGTGCTCGCCGGATATCCGGTCGTCGACATCCGGATCGAGCTCATCGACGGCTCGTACCACGACGTCGACTCGAGCGAGATGGCCTTCAAGGTCGCCGGCTCGATGGCCTTCAAGGAGGCCATGAAGCGCGGGAAGCCGAAGCTGCTCGAGCCGGTGATGGCGGTCGAGGTGATCACCCCCGAGGACTACCTCGGCGACGTGATGGGGAATCTCAACTCGCGCCGAGGCCGTGTCGAGCACCTCGAGCCCGTCGGCAACGCCCAGGTGATCAAGGCCGTCGTCCCGCTCGCGGAGATGTTCGGCTACGCAACCGACCTGCGCTCGATGACGCAGGGCCGGGCCGAGTTCACGATGCAGTTCGACCGTTACGAGGAAGTCCCGCAGTCGATCGCGACCGAGCTGGTCTCGAGCGAAGCGTAAGTCAAGGAAGGAGAGGCATGGCAAAGCAGAAGTTCGAGCGCACGAAGCCGCATCTGAACGTCGGGACCATCGGTCACATCGACCATGGCAAGACGACGCTCACCGCGGCGATCACCAAGGTGCTCTCAGAGCAGGGGACGTCGACGACCGGCGTCAAGAGCTTCGAGGAGATCGACAACGCTCCCGAGGAGAAGGCGCGCGGCATCACGATCAACACGTCGCACGTCGAGTACGAGACCGAGAAGCGCCACTACGCACACGTCGACTGCCCGGGGCACGCCGACTACATCAAGAACATGATCACGGGCGCCGCGCAGATGGACGGCGCGATCCTCGTCGTCTCGGCGGCGGACGGCCCGATGCCGCAGACGCGCGAGCACATCCTGCTCGCCCGGCAGGTCGAGGTCCCCTCGATCGTGGTAGCCCTCAACAAGGCCGACATGGTCGACGATCCCGAGCTGCTCGAGCTCGTCGAGATGGAAGTGCGTGAGCTGCTCTCGAAGTACGAGTTCCCCGGCGACGACATCCCGGTCGTCCAGGTCTCGGCGCTGAAGGCGCTCGAGGGCGACGGCGAGTGGGTGCCGAAGATCCTCGAGCTGATGGACGCCGTCGACTCGTACATCCCAGAGCCGGAGCGGGACGTCGACAAGCCGTTCCTGATGCCGATCGAGGACGTCTTCACGATCACCGGCCGCGGCACTGTCGTGACCGGCCGCATCGAGCAGGGCAAGATCGAGTCGGGCAACGAGGTC
>DATDDZ010000388.1:0-3057 GCA_036523555.1 Gaiellaceae bacterium | reverse complement strand
GCGCCCTGGGGTTCTGAAGCTCGGAACGACGTGCCTGAGGGCTACCGCGCCATGAACGAACGCGAGGCGATCAAGGTCCTGATCGAGCTCTGACGATGGTCGGCAGATCCGGTCAGGCGCCCGTGAGACTGGTGACGTGGAGCCTGTGAAGGTCTGCGCTCTCGCTCTCTCGGCCGCTTCGCCGCAGGGTAACGCGAGCGGTCCGCTCGTCGAGCTCGAGCTCGCCGATCGAGTTGTCGAAGGTCGGGCGCCGGACGTCCCAGCCGGCAGACGGCGATGGCACGCCGGCTAACCGAGCAAGAAGCGAGAAGACAAGTGCTGCTCCCCTGGACCCGGTGAGACGAACGATGCGGCGTTCCTTGGCCGAGAGGGGATTGCGGAACGGCGAGCAGACGACCTGGAAGACCCGGCTCGCGCCGCGCCCTTCGCCCAGGTCGACCTCGGCCACGTATGCGTTGTGGACGTCGCCGCCGAGCAGCACGATCGTCGCCGGCGGCTGACTCGCACCGGCTCCGAGAGAGACCCGTCGGAGCCACTCGCAGAGCTTTTCGAAGGATGTGTTGAAGGCGCTCCAATGCTCGAGGTCGACCGCACGGCGGAGGCGCTCGCCCAATCGTGCCGCGATCCGTCCCCAGCGCCCCGCGCAGACGGCTTCGTTCCAGGCCTCGAGGTGATGGATCCCCGGCGGCATGAAGACCGGCAGGGTGCTCGCGATGACCAGGTGATCGAACGCGCCGAGCGAGTGCTCGACCACCCAGTCCCACTCCTCCTCGTCGATCATCTCGCGGCGCTCGTCGCTGAGCACCCGGGCGGCGCGTGAATCCACGACCAGCAGCCGAGAGTCGCCGAAATCACGGTAGAACGCCCAGCGGGACGCCGCCGATTCCCGGTCCCATTTCCGGGCGATCTGGCGCAGCCGCGGGCCTGCATCGTCGTCGGCCTGCACGAGACGGAGCAGTTCCTCCTCGGCGAGCTCGGGCGGTGAGAGGTTCCCGATGTGCTGGTAGATCCAGTAGGACATGAACGCGCCGGTGATCCGGTCGTCCCACCAGGATTTGGCACGCATCTCCTCGACCCAGCTCCAGGAGATGTTCCAGTCGTCGTTGACGTCGTGGTCGTCGAAGACCATCACGCTCGGGACTGTCGAGAGCAGCCAGCGGATGTCCGGGTCGGACCAGGACTCGCGATAGAGCTGCGTGTACTCCTCGAAATCCGCCACCTCCATTCCCGGCGGCTCGCGTATGTCGCGCCGCGCCCGGATGAAGTCGGCGGTGACCGGCGAGACTTCGTCGGCATACACCTGGTCGCCGAGCAGCAGGAGCGCGTCGGGCCACTCGGCCTCGCCGCGCTGCAGCCGGCGCGAGTACGCCCAGAGCGCATCGACACCGGTGCGGGCAAGCTCTTCGGGCCACGGTGGTTCGGTCGAGGTCGGCTGCGGATCTCCCACCCGGCAGGAGCCGAACGCGAGCCGAACACGCCGCTCGTTGTTGCGTGTGTGCACCGCGGAGCGCGGCCGGCCGTCTGCGGGAGGCCAGACATTGCGGCCGTTCAGGCGCACGTCGTAGGGGACGACCGAGTCTGGCTCGAGGTCGTCGACGAGAATCAGCGCGTAGTGATGCCCCTCGACGGCGAACGTCTGGGAGCGGTGACCGAGCACCTCGACCTCGCACGGCTCGCTCGTCTCGACCCAGAAGCTCGCACTCTCGGTGCCGGCGTAGCGAAGCAGCGGCCCCAGGACGAGCTCGACCGACTCGGAACGGCTAGATCCGGCGGTAGCGGGCGTCACTGAGCGAGTAGACGCCGAACGCGATCAGGCCTGTTGCGACCACGCCGAGCAGGACCGGCCCGTAGGAGGCGTGGTCGATCTTGGCAAGCGCTCCGTCGAGCCCGACGGCCTTGCTCGGGTTGTAGTCGACCGCGGCCTTGATCAGGAAGGTGCCGATCAGGCCGAACGCCACCATGCGGGCGAGATAGCCGAAGGTTCCGATCCACTCGATCCAGTCCCGGACGCGAGGGCTCATCTGCTCCGTCTTGGAGTCCTCGAGGAAGTCCTTGCTGATGCCTCGGTACCCCTGGTAGAGGCCGACGCCGATCAGGACGACGCCTGCGATCCCGACCAGCCAGACACCGCCCGGCCAGCCGAAGACGCCTGCCGTCGTCTTCTTCGGGTTGCCGGAGCTGCCACCCGAGCCGAGCAGAATCTCGACCGCGATCGCGCAAAGGCCGGAATAGACGATGCCGCTCGCGAGCGCCGCGACGCGATCCATGCCGCTGTCCGAGCCTTCCGGCCCATGACCGAGCAGGGCGCGGGTGAGCCGCCAGAGGGCGTAGCCGCCCAGGCCGATCGCGACGAGGACGAGCAGCACCTCGCCCAGCGGCTGCCTCCCGATCGTCCTCAGAGCGCCCTGCTGGCTGGCATTCGCCCCGCCGCTGCCGACCGCAAGCTTGATCGCGAGGATCCCGATGATGACGTAGACGAGGCCCCGCGCGGCGAAGCCGGCACGCGACAACCACTCGAAGCTGTTGCTTCTGGCGACCTTCTCCCCGCCCCTGCGAACCTCCTGGACGGGTCTGGGCTTGGCCGGCGCGTGCGTGCTCATTGGTTCTCGCTGCCTCCTCTTGCGTGGGGGGTCGGCGTAACAACGGTCACACGCGGCAGGCGGATACGGCTGCACCTCCGGGCGCGTAACCTGGGCTCGTCGTGGCCCGCGAGGCAGAGAACCACCTGATCAAGGTGCACACGCTCACCGACGGCGGGCAGAGGTCGCTCGACATCGCGCACAAGGTCGCGGCGTTCGTCGACGCGGCGCGCGAGACGCTCGAGCTGGCTCTATACGACATCCGCCTCCATGCCGACACGGCCGAGGTGGTCAAGGCCGCGCTCGTCGGGGCCCACGAGCGGGGGGTGAACGTCCGTCTCGCCTACAACATCGAGCGAGAGCGCCGGGTGCCCGTGCCGCCGCCGCCGAAGACGGAGCCCGATTTGATCGAAGCGCTTCCGTTCGAGACGGCAGGCATTCCCGGCTGGCCCGACCTCATGCATCACAAGTACGTCGT
>DATDDZ010000387.1:0-4349 GCA_036523555.1 Gaiellaceae bacterium | reverse complement strand
AGGATTTCGAGGCACACAAGAAGCGGGCTCTCGCAGACGAGCCAGCAGCCGACGACGACGACGGAGACGACGACGTCGAGGCACACCGGCGCCGGGCCTAGCCCCAGCGTTCTCTTGTTCCACGAAACCCGGGCAAATGCCCGGGTTTCGTCGTTCTCGGCGCCGTGCTAGCGCAGGAGGCGCTCGAGCTCGTCGAGCAGCCTGAAGGCGGTGTCCGGCTCGTCCTCCTCGCGACGGCGCTCGAGCGCGGCCGCAAGGCGGGCGACGACGGCGAGGTCTCCGGTTCCTGCCAGCGCCGCCTGGGCGCGCCGGGCACGCTGGAGCAGGTCGAGGGCGATCGCAGCCTGGTTCGCAAACAGCCCCAGCAGCTCCATCTCCGCCAGGGTGAACCGGGCATCCGCGGGCCGGTCGAGCACCTCGAGGACTCCGAGAGCGCGCTCCTCGTGCAGGAGAGGAACCGCCATCAGGCCCTTCGGAACGAACCCCGTGCTTTCGGCCGTCTCGCGCGAGAACCGGGGATCGGCGACGACGTCCTCGATCACGAGCGGCTGCCGGCTCACGAGCACGAAGCCGGCGATGCCCGTGCTCGACGGGAATCTCATCCCGACGAGCTTCTCGGACTCCTCGTCGGCGGCGGCCTCGAAGACGAGCTCGTCCGTCGCCTCGTCGAGCAGGAGGATCGACGACGCCTTCGCCTTGAAGATCGCCCGGGCGACCTCGACGATGGAGTTGAGCAACTCCTGGTAGCTCGCCTCCGTTCCGAGCACTCCCGCGGCTACGGAGGCGTGCAGGTCGTCGGTCATTTGCCTCCTCCCACGTTGGACGCACAGAGATAGAGCACACTCTTGAGCTGGAACGGCGTCAGCTCCGGGTGCTTCGACAGCACGAGCCCGGCGATGCCCGCGATATGAGGCGTCGCGAAGCTGTTGCCGGTGCACATGAGCCGGCCGCCGCCCATCCACGCGACCTCGACGTCGACGCCTCGCGCGAAGAACTCAACGGGAGGCGCGGGGTTGTAGTAGTAGGCGAGCGGATCGGGCTGCTCGTGGCTGCCGACGGAGATGACGCTCGAGAAGCGCCAGGGATAGCTCTCGACGGGCATGTTGTGCGCGGACGCGACCAGCATCGTGCGCTTGAAGTAGGCGTTGTCGGCGAGCTCGTGCAGCAACCCCGTGAACTTCGCCTTCGTCGTCGACAAGCTCATGTTGATGACGTCGAAACCCTGCTCGATCGCCCAGCGCAGGCCTTCGAGGAGCACCGGCCCGCTGCCGGTGTAGCCGGCGCCGAGGACACGGACGCTCACGAGGTCGCACTCCGGCGCGATCGAACGGATCACGCCCGCGCAGGCCGTGCCGTGGCCGCAGAGATCGCCGGCCGTGTCGGGGTCCTCCACGAGTACCTCGTCGGCGTCGATCGAGATCGCGACCGACTTCTGGACGTCGCCGACGAGCGGATGTCCCGTCTCGACGCCGCTGTCGAGCACGCAGACTCGAACGCCTGCCCCGGTCGCACCGCCCCAGGCCCAGTCCCGCGTGATCTCGCCCGGCCAGATCTCGGGCAGGGAGATCCGGTCGACCGCGTCTGCGGGCAGGCTCCAGGCGGGAAGCGGCTCCTCGGGGGCGGCGCCCGTCGGCTCCTCGGGAAGCGGTTGCTGCTCGGCGCTCATCGACGCAGCGTACGAGGCGAGGGCGGTCGGTTCCAGTGCGGAAGAATCCGGCTCGGGACGGCGTCCTGTGTTCGGAGTGTTCCCGCAGTCTTCACAAGAGCTTGCCCGTGCCCGCCACGCGGACCTTCTCCGCGAGGCAACGCGAGAACGTCTGGCCTCGATCGCCCGTGAGGGCGGCTCCTCCCGGCCGGCGCTCGCGAGGCCGCGGTTCCAGGCTTTCCGCCAGCTGGCGGAGGCCGCGCGCAGGGTGGGCGCGCGGCCGGCTGCGATTCGCACCTCCTGATCTACTCCCAGGGCTCTCGGCCGCCCGCCGTCGCCTCCTCGGCGGCACGGGCGGCGAAGCCCGCCATCGTCCGTGCGCGGACGACCCGCGCGTCGCCGTCGGTGGCCGTGAGGTTCACGGCGACGAGCTCGGCGGCCGCCGAGGCCGCCGCCGCAGCGAGGATCCCCGCCGCGACCGCGTCCGCCCGGAGGTTCGGATTTCCCTTCTCGGCCACGAGCACGGCCAGCTCGGCGACGTCGGTCGCTGCCTCGACGATTCTCAAGGGCGGCTCGGCCGCACGTGCGTACGCGTTGCCCACGGCGAAGTCGCGGCGCTCGCCTGGCTGATCGCCGGCGTCTACGACGGAGCGGAGAGCGGCCCGGTACTCGTCGGCGTCGATCTGCGCGAGCGGCGCGGACCGGTCGCGCAGCGATTCCGCCTGGGCCGCGATGCCCGCCGCCTCGCCCCACTCGGGCTTCGAGGCCTTGGCGACCTTCGCGAGCAGCCCGGCCGCCGCAGCGGTCACGAACGCGGCCAGGGAACCTCCGGCCGGTGTCGGCGCCGTGCCCGACACCTCGTCGAGGAACTCGCTCAGGCGAAGCTCGAGCAGGGTCATGCGGGGATTCTCTCCCCTCCTGCTCGGTGCTGCTACTTCGCCCGGTTGTCCTGCAACCTGATCCGCAGCTCTTCGACGACGCGCGGGCTCCGTTCGTAGCCCTCGGCCTCGAGCGCCGCCTCGAGGTCTGCCACGAGCCTGGTGCGGAATGCGGCATCCGCCTCGGCGCGGGCAACGACCTCGTCGAGCTCCGCCCTGACGGCCGGAAGCTCCTGTGCCGCCCGCACCCAGCCCTCGGGGGCCGGCGGCAGTGCGCGGATCAGGCGCGCGAGTCGTTCTTCGTCGAATGTGCTCATCGGGAACTAGACGCTGAACCGGGATCGGTTCTTCCATCGAGGAACTCACGAAGCCGTCCGAGGCACCGCGAGATCCGGCTTGCGATCGTCCCCGGGGGGAGCTCGAGGGCGTCTCCGATCGTGCGATAGCTCTCGTCACGGGCAAAGAACCGGTCGAGGATCTCCCGGCAGTGCTCCGGGGTCGCCGCCAGGGCCTCGTGCACCGTCAGAGCGTCGTCGAGCATCGCGAGCGTGTCTTCCGGGTCGACGGCGTCGAGGTCGTCTTCGTCCGCGGGACGCTCGCGGGTCGACGCACGCAGGCGGTCGATGCAGAGCCGACGTGTGAGCTGACCGATCCACGGCCGCACGGCCGCGTCGTCACGAAGGCGGTCGAGGTGTTCGTACGCACGTGCGAACACCTCCTGGAACACGTCCTCGGCATCGGCATCGGGCAGCCGGAAGGCCTGAACGGCGATCGCGTACACGTAGCGCGAGAAACGCTCGACGAGCTCGGACCACGCCTGCTCGTCACCGGCACGGCACCTTGCGACGAGCTCGCTATCGCTGAGGGTCGAGGCCACAACCGGATTGTGACGCGTCGAGAGGTCGAGGGCGACGCCCGGCCGAGGCCCGGTTCAGGCAGCCGGGGGGGCGCCGGCGTCGTTGCCGAGGCGCTGCGACCACCATTCCGACTCGCGGCGGTCGAAGTTCTCCTGCAGCTGAGCGACGTAGGACGAGAGGTCGCTCTCGCGGCTTAGAAGGGCAGCCTCGAGCTCGGCTGCGACCTGCTCGCGCTGCTCGAGCCTCTGCTCGCGCACCTCGAACTCCGCCTCGAGCTGAGCCTCGCGGAGGTTGTGAGCTCCCTCCCGCTCCTCGAGCTCTTTGGCGCGCGACGCCAGGACGTGCTCGCGCTCCGTGAGGGCCTTCTCCTTGCCCTCGCCGCGGTTTCGCGACGCCAGCATCGCCTGCTCGGCCTTGTTGAGTGCGATCTCGCGCGCGGTCAGCTCCTCGTCGCGCTGCTTGATCCTGCGCTCGGCGAGCTCGTCGACCTTCGGCTTGGCGGCCGCTTCCTCGGCCTGCTTGCGAAGCTCGACTTCGCGGGTGTCCAGATCGGCCTTGCGGGCGTCGAGCTCCTTCGCTCGGCGCTCGACGGCGGCGAGCGCTTCCTTCGCAGCCGAGCCGTGCCTGTCCGCCTCGCGCTGAACTTCCTCGAGCCTGGCCGTGAGCTCGGTCTCACGCGTCGAGAGCTCCAGCTCTCGCTGGTCGAGCGCCTCGGAGCGAGTCCCCAGCTGCTGCTCGTCGCGTCCCAGCTTCGCCGCGAGCTCGGACTCTCGCCGTTCCAGAAGCTTCTCGCGAGCCTCCAGCTCGGCACTGGCCTGGGCCGCCTTCTGTGCGGCGTCCTTCTCGGCCCGAGCAAGCTTCGCCTCGAGCTCGGCCTGGGCCTTGCTCGCCGTCTGAGCGGCGTCCTTCTCGGCCCGAGCAAGCTTCGCCTCGAGCTCGGCCTGGGCCTTGCTCGCCGTCTGAGCGGCG
>DATDDZ010000386.1:0-6093 GCA_036523555.1 Gaiellaceae bacterium | reverse complement strand
CGGTAGATCTTCGACAGGTTCCATTGCACCGTCTTCGGGCTCATGAAGAGGGCGTCGGCCACCTCTCGATAGGTACCGCCGGCCGCGACGAGCTCCGCGACACGTTGCTCGGTCGGTGTGAGGGCGTCGGCGGCCAGCGCGCGCCCTCCGATCCGCGCCAGCTCGGCGCGGGCACGCTCCGCCCAAAGCCGTGCGCCGATCTGCTCGAAGGAGTTCAGCGCAGCCTGCAGCGAGTCGCGGGCTGCCCTCTTCTGCCGGCTCCGCCGACGGATCGTTCCCAGGACGAGCTGCGTTCGCGCCAGCTCGAGCGGCTGACCGAGGCCCTCATGCAGCTCGAACGCGTGCTCGAGAGCGGCGAAAGCATCCGGGAGATCGCCCCTCGCGGCGGCGATAAGCCCGCGGCACCGGGCCGCGACGACCCGCTCCCAGAGGTGCTGAAGAGCCTCCCCTCGTTCCTCGAGCTCGCTCAGCACCGAGGCCGCCTCGTCGAGCCTCCCGAGCGCGACGAGCGTCTCGATCGCGTCCCCGTGGAAGCGGAAGAGGGCCGGCTCCCCGAAGCCGGCCTTTGCTACATCCTCGCGCAGCGTTCCGAGGAACCGGTGCGCCTCCTGGTAGCTCGCGAGCGACAGCTCGAGAAATCCGCGCGCAGCGCGCAGCTCGAGGTAGGCGGGAACGATCCCGAGACGGAGCGCCAGCGACATCCCCTCGTCGGTTGCCTCGCGCGCCGCCTCGACCCGGCCGATATGCGCGTCGACGAGGGCCTTGATCGTCAGCGCGAACGGCCGCTCGTTCTCCTGTCCGGTCTCGACCGTCCCTTCGTACGCGCGCTGGGCGTACGCGCTCGCCGACTCGAACCTCCCCTCCAGCATCTCGATCTTGGCGAGATAGAAGAGGATGTACGGGAGGGAGTGCTCGTCCCCGTGGTCGAGGGCCGCCCGGTGCATCTCGTCCAGCACCGCTCGGGCCGAGTCGAGCTCGCCCCGCCATACGAGGATCATCGCGTGGATCCAGCGCGGGCGGTCGAAGATGGCGCGCCACTCACTCGGCTCGTCGAGCGCGAGGGCGGACGCGATTCGCGCGATGGGATCTCCGCGCCCGGCAACCATCTCGAAGAACGCCAGGTCGGAGAGGGCACGGACGAGCACACCGGGCTCGCGGAGGCGCTCCGCCATCTCGAGGGCTGCGCGAGAATGGATCTCGGCGGCGTGAACATCGCCCAGCTCGTGAAGGGTCCACGCGAGGCCTCGCTCGATATCGATACGCAGCGGAATGTCGGGCCCGACCGCCTCGAGCGCCGCGCGGAAGATGTCTGCACCGACGCCGAACCCCTCCTGGTTCGCCCGCACCCAGCCGAGGAACACCAGCGCCCGTGCCCGCTCGGCGGTGTCGGTGCCGGCCGTGACCTCCTCCAGAAGCGCGCGGACACGGGCGAAGTCTCCCCCCTCAAAGTGGCATTCGGCAGCGTCGACTGCCCGGCGCGCCGCGTCGTTGGTCTGCAGAGGCGGGGTCAGACGTCGGGCCTCCTCGTAGAGCTCCGCCGCCTCGCCCGGCGCGCCGCGGGCGCGAACCGAGCGAGCCGCCTCGTCGAGCGACGCCGCGACGTCCTCGTCTGGAGCATCTGTGGCAAGCGCGAGGTGGCGCGCCCGCTCCTCTGGCTCCTCGACGACGTCGGCGATAAGGGCGTGGAGCGCGCGCCGCTCGGCTGCATCCGCGTCGGCATAGACGACGGAGGCAATGAGAGGGTGCGCGAAACGCACGCGATCGCGGTCGAGCTCCAGCAGGCCGGCATCGACCGCCGCGGCGAGCGCGGCTGAAGGATCCACGGATCGGACACTCGCCTCGACGAGGGCCACCGTCGGCCGCGCAAGCGCCGATGCCGCCAGGGTGACCCCGTGTGCCTCCGGTGCGAGATCGGCGAGTCGCACGCCGAGGAGCGCACGCAGGGTGCCGGGAACGGGGAGGGGCTCTCCCGGGCCGAGCGGGATGTCGCGCTCGGCGAGGCTCCGGGCCAACTCGATGGCGAAGTACGGGTTGCCGCCGGACGCGGCCTCCAGCTGCCGAAGCGCGGGTGGCCCGAGATGGACATTGAAGCGGGAGCGTATGAGTCTCCCGAGCGAGTCACCGTCCAGCGGCCCGATGAGGAGGCGTCGGACTGCCTCGGGCGGGAACGTCTGGTCAAGTGCGAGCGGCACGTCGGCCTCGGCTCCGCGGCGCGAGAGGACGAAGCCGATCGGCTCGCCACGCAGGCGCCGGGCGGCGAACTCCAGGGTGCTCGCCGACGGTCGGTCGAGCCACTGGAGGTCGTCGAGCGCGATGACGAGGGGTCCCGAGGCGGCGAGCGCTCGGAGCACCCCGAGGACGCCGAGCGAGACTGCTCGCGGAAGCGGAGGCGGTCCCTCGGCATCGATTTGCAGGAGTGCCACCTCGAGAGCCCGGCGCTGCGGAACGGGCAGCTCGGCGGTCGCCGAATCGGGAACCGCCTCGAGCAGGTCGCCGAGCGCGGTGAAGGCAAGCTGGGCCTCCGACTCGACCAGCCGGCACGAGAGCACGCAGTACGAGCGGTCGAGCGCCCCCAAAACCGCTTCTCGCCAGAGGGTCGTCTTGCCGATCCCGGCGTCGCCCTCGAACAGGAGGCCGATCGGGCCGGCGGGCACTGCGTCGAGAAATCGCGCGAGCTCGTCGAGCTCTTGCTCGCGTCCGACCAATGTGGGTTTCTCGATCATGTGACGCCTCCGGATCCGGTAAGCATGGCACGCTTGCGGGCAATCAGCCCCTCCCGGAACCCGCCTCGTCCCACGGCCATGGGCGAGGTTCGCCGACTGTTGGAGTCTCGCAACGTGCGCACACTGCGACGTCAACGCCCCCGTGGTCAAGGGACATTGCTGAACACTCGGGCACGCGAGTGCGTACTCAGGCGTTTCGCATGTTGGCGTGGTCGGTTGCGGCGGCGAAGACGATTCCGCGGATGAGGTCGAGGACGGCGTCGTGTTCGCCGATTAGGCCGTGTCCGGCGTTGGGGAAGCGCACTAGACGCGTCTCGGAGGAGATCGCGTGGGCGAGTTCTTCGGCATCCTCGACAGTGACGATCGGATCGAGCTCTCCCGCCAGCACTGCGACCGGGCATCGGATCTGGCCGAGACGGTCGAAGAGATCGAGCGAGAGGAACTCGTTTGCCAGGAAATGGCGCGCCGAATCATCGCGTCTCACGACGCGTTCACCGACCTCGGAGCTAGAGGGGACGGGACTGAAGTACGGCCCGCAGATACGCAGGTACTCGTCTCTGTTGCTCAAGGGATCTGCGAAGAAACGCTCAGCTGCCCGGCGCACAGCCAGTCCGCCAAGGCGTTCGTACATCGCAATCGAGCGTCCGGGGTTTACACGCGCCGAGGCAGTGATGATGACAAGCCGCTGGGGATGATCGGGATACCGTGCTGCGTAGCAGAGTGCGACGGCTCCACCCAGTGAGCTACCAACGACGATCGGCCGGTCGATCCCAAGCGCCTCGCACAGCGTTCGCAGGTCGTCTGCCCATTGATCGAGCGTCCAGCGCTCGGGCGGGCCATCGTCGCTCCGTCCCCAGCCGCGCTGGTCGTAATAGACGACTTGGGCGAATGCCGCAAGCGCCGCGTAGTTCTGTTTGTACGGACTGTGGTCACCTCCGCTGCCATGTACCAGGACGACCGTCGGACGCTCCCGCATACGCGGCCCATCTGGGACCAGGCCGGCTCCGTCGACATCAACGAACAACCGCACGTCACCAACCGACACGAGCATCGGCCGAGGCTATACCGCGCCAGCCGAACCGCTCACGCTGAACTCCTCTTCGAGCGTGCGGCGACGGCATCCGTGTTCGCCATGGATGCGTGTGTGTTGCAGTACTAAACGCCGGTGAGACGATCGGTCAGGAGACCCGTCGAGGGACATTGCTGAACACTGGCGCATTCGAGCGAACTGCCCGCACGTTGCCGTCGCTTCCCACGTGGTTCGTCAAACCGTCTAGCGGGGAGCGAGCACGGCGGCGATTCGCCACGAACCCGGAACTCCCTTCAGTTCGTGCGCTCCGCGGTCCTCGAAGACAAGGGGTGAGCCGGCGACGAGGTCTTGAACGGTTCCGGAGACGAGGATTTCGCCTGGCTTTGCCATAAAGGCGATCCTGGCTCCGATGGCGACGGCGATGCCCGCGAGTTTGCCGTCCAGCCGCTCGCACTCTCCGGTGTGCACGCCGGCCCTGATCTCGAGCCCAAGCGCCGGCACGTCGCGCATGAACGCCAGGGCGCACTGGATCGCGCGGCCGGGACCGTCGAATGCGGCGAGGAAGCCGTCACCTGCCGTGTCGAGCTCGTCGCCTCGGAACTCGGCGAGGCGGCGGCGCATGATCGCGTGGTGCCGCTCGAGGAGCTCCCGCCAGGCTCTGTTTCCAAGCTCGGCGGCGCGGTCGGTCGAACTCACGATGTCGGTGAAGAGCACCGTGGCGAGGACGGGGTCGGGCGACGCTATTTGCCCGACGCGGGCTACGAAGCGTTGGGTCTCGTCCATTGCGCGCTCGTGCGCCTCCACATCGAGCCACGTGAAAAGTCCTCGCACGGACGGCAGCACAACCAGCTCGCTGTCACGGATCCGGGAGGCGACGTACGCCGCCGGTTCGCGCCGGTCGGGCGCTGCCAGCACCAGTGTTGGGACGCGTACGGCCGCGAGGACGTCGCGTACGTCGGCCCCCATCGTCGCCCGGAGGAATCCGACCGCCGCGCCCGGGCTGAGACTGCGCCGCATGTGGCCCACGAACCAGTCGAGGAACTCTCCATCGCCGACTCGCTCCGGCGCCCACTCCGCCACTAGGCGGCGGAAATACTCGACCGTGCCCCAGCCCTCGCGAGCGTCGGCCAGCCGGCGACGCCATTGCTCGTCGCTCGGCGCCCACGGGTAGTCATCGTCGCGCCGAGACGTCGCGTGCGGGTCGTAGAGCACGAGCCCGGCTGTTCGCTCCGGATACGTCGCCGCAAACAGGAGCGCCAGTCGCGCGCCGTCCTGCGCGCTCCAAAGCACCGCTCGTTCCGACCCCACGGCATCCATCACGAGGCGTAGGTCGTCCATGCGCGTCTCGAGCGTAGGTGGCTGACGGAAACCGTCAGAGAGACCTGTCCCGCGTTTGTCGAGCATGAGGACACGCGCTATCGCCGCAAAACTTTGGAGTTGGCGGACGAGAGGCGGCTGCTCCCACGTCGTCAGTAAGTCGCCCGCGAACCCGCGGGCGAAGACGAGGTCGACCGGCCCCTTCCCGAAGACCTGGTAGGCGATCGCCACCTCGCCGCTACGCGCGTACTCCACGTTCGGCACGTCCACGAAACAAGTCTGCGGTTTAACGGCACGGCTGTCTAGCGAATACACGGCAGCAGGCCCTCAGGAGCCACGGCGGGACGCTGGCCCAGCCGAGTGCCATTCCGCAGGCCTTCATAGGCGCGGTATCGTCGCGGCGATGGCGAAGGGCATCCCGGCGGTCGCGGAGTACAGCCGTGCATTAGCGCAGAGCCTGGACTCGACCACCTACGCCGGTGACCGACCGATGTATCTGACGCACCTCGCGAGTGCAGCCAGACTGGTCGCTCTCCTTGATGAAGGCGCAGATGACTCTGACGTGCGGGGAAGGTTCGATGCTGAGGAACACGGACACGGACGGAGCTACCTGTCTGGCGATGCGGGTGAGGCGGCGGAGTCGGCCTTCCTCCCCTTGAAGGCTCAACTGCTCGGCACCTCGGCGTAGAGCCGAGCGTCGGGTGACTGTGAGACTCGGGGAGGGGTCTGTCTGAGGCCATCGCCAGCCTGGTTGTCGCCGTGCCGTGTGTGACTCGTCGGGTGACTGGCCGCTTTATGCGTGTCTTGGGAGTGATCTGTTCGCGCGTGTGCGGCGGCGCCGGTCTGGCGCCCGCTGCTGGCTTGATCAGGAGCTTGTCCGCCTTGTTGGCGTGACTCATCACAGTCCTGCCGCCGCGGTTTCCTTTGCTTCAGACCGGCACCACCGGACCCTGCGAACGAGGTCGGAGGATCGAGTCTGATGCTTGCAGACGAGCTGGACTACGTGCTCGGCGTCGACACCCA
>DATDDZ010000385.1:0-3516 GCA_036523555.1 Gaiellaceae bacterium | reverse complement strand
ATCGCCGAGAGCAGAAGGAGGGGCGGGAGGTAGGAGCGGCGCACCGGGGAGACGCTACCCACGTTCGGTTGCGGGGACGCCGGCGCCCTCCGCCGCGGCTTTCGGCTGCCGCGGGGAGGGCATCGTCGTTCGGTCTGCGTCAGGCTGCGACGGCGACCGGGTCGGGCCGGATCAGCACGGTGTCGGCGACCTCGAGGATCTCGGTCGCAGGCATGTCCGAGCGGTCGGCGTGCTCGCGGATCTTCTCCGGGCTCGACGCCTGGTAGATACAGATGGTGCCGAGTGTGCCGTCGGTCTCGTGCACGACGTAGGAGCGGATCCAGCGGATGTCGTCGGACATCTCCTCGTCGCCGACCTGCAGCGAGAGCGCGCCCGTGGTCTCGACCTCTTCGGGCGTCTTCCAGCCGCCGCGCCGGCGAATGGCATAGAGCTTCATTGGGGTTCCTTTCGGAGTTGGGATGTAGTTAGCACGATCGGTCGTGCGGGAATGACGAGTATACGAACGTTCGTGCTAACTTGTCAAGCGGTGGCACGAATCCGAAGCCCAAGACAGCCGGATCGTCCGGCGCGGAAGCTCCGCAGCGACGGCGAGCGGAGCCGCGACGCGATCCTGCGCGAGGCAGCGCGCCTCGCGACCGTCGACGGCCTCGGCGGGCTCTCGATCAGCCGGCTGGCCGACGCAGTCGGGATGAGCAAGAGCGGGCTGTTCGCGCACTTCGGCTCGAAGGAAGAGCTCCAGCTCGCGACGGTCGAGAGGGCGACGACCCTGTTCGACGAGCAGGTGATCGAGCCGGCGTCGGACGCCGCCTCGGGCCTCGAACGATTGCGCGGCCTGGTGGGCGGCTACCTGCGCTACGTCGAGGTCGACAATTTCCCGGGCGGCTGCTTCTTCTCGTCGGTGCTGGCCGAGGTCGACATGCAACCCGGTCCTGTTCGCGATCGGCTCGTCCTGTTCCTCGACGACTGGCTCGCGCGGCTCGAGGCGGCCGTGCGAGACGCGCAGGCGGAAGGGTCGATCGACTCGGAGGAGGATCCAGGTCAGCTCGCGTTCGAGGTCGAGGCGCTCCTGCTCTTCGCCAACGCGCAGTACGTGGTCGTCCGCACGCAGGTGCCAATCGAGCGCGCCCGCCGTGCGATCGAGCGGCGGCTGGTCGCGGCGGGGGCGAAGCCGTCGGACTAGAGCCTGCGACAACGCGTTGCAGTGTCGGAACACAGGCATGACGCGATGCCTGCTTCCATTCGTTGCATGACTTCGACTGGATCGACGATTTGGATGTGTATGACAGATGTGATACAAGATTGCTCATGCCCGAACGAGCAATTTCGCTGCGACTCGACGACGACGCGTCGCGCGCGCTGTCTCTCTTGATGCAGGACGGAACGAGCAGGTCGGAGGCGATTCGAGGGGCGGTCGTCGAAACGGCGGGCAGGCGGATGTACGAGCTTGCTGCCGCTGACGCGGCCCGCATCGCCGCCGACGAGGGCGATCGTCGCGAAGTCTCAGAGGTTCAGGCTCTGATGGAAGCGCTGAGTGAGGAGAGGTGACGTCCATGCGCTCGCGCTGCCCGCGCGTTCGACCGGGCGTGAGCAGCGGGGCCGGCGCTACGCGGTCGTCATTCAGACCGACTTTCTCGACAAGCTCGCGACGGTGGTCGTCGCGCCGACTTCGACGAGTGCGCTGCCGACCGTCTTCCGCCCCGAGGTCGAAGTCGCCGGCCGGCGTACGAGGGTGCTGACCGAGCAGCTTCGGGCTCTCGACCGGTCCCGTCTCGGCCGTCGCGTCGGGACGCTCGCGCAGAGCGAAGTGCGTGCGGTCGACGACGCCTTGAAGGTCGTACTAGGCCTGTTCTGAGCCGGAGGCGTCCGCGAAGCCGCTGGACTAGTCGAGGCTGCCCCGGCGCGCGAGCCACTCCATCGGCTGGCCGGTAACGCGGGCGATCGTGTCGAAGTGCCGGTCGTAGTGGAGAAGGATCGCGTCGTTCACCTCGGCGATCGCCGCGATCAACAAATCCACCGGGGTTGGCCCGCGGTGTTGGCTGCGCCGGGCGAGGGCAGCCTGCGTTCTCGTCGCGATGCGATCGGAACGGCTGTCGAGTGGCAGGTGCCGGAAGCCCAGGAGGCTGTCCGAAACGGCCTCGTAGTCGGCCGGCCCGCGAGCCGAGACGAGGAGCTCGAGGCGGACCGGGGTGCACAGTGCAAGCCTGTCGACGAGCTCCACCCAGCGATCGAAGACTCGTGCGCTTCGGTGCCAGGCGCTGGTGTCAGCGAGGTAGAGGGCCAAGGCGTGGTCGCCGGAGTCTCCGTACCTCTTCCGGGCTTGGGCCGATGCCTCCGTCGCGCCGGATCCGCTCGAGCAGCGCCATCCGCCGATCGTGGTTGATCACGTCCTCCAGGGCCGCATCGACGGTGTCGGCGATCGTCGTCGTGCCGAGGATCTCCTTCACCTGCTCGATCTTTGCGCGATCGATGACCATCGAGGTCTTGTCCGATTTGGATATCTGCTTGGCCATAATCCAGATATCTTAGTCGGGCGGTCGGGGAGCGTCCACCGGCACTTCTAGACTGTGCTTCCCCGTGCCCGAAACGACCCCGTTCGTCCACCTCCACGTCCACTCCGAGTACTCGATCCTCGACGGGGCGTGTCGCATTCCGGCGCTGGCCGCCCGCGCGGCCGAGCTCGAGATGCCGGCGGTCGGGCTCACGGATCACGGCTCGCTCGCCGGCGCGGTCGAGCTCTACCGCGAGGCGGGCAAGCACGGGGTCAAGCCGATCATCGGCTGCGAGATCTACCTCGCCGACGACCGCCGCGCGCAAACGAAGGGGAACGCGCACCTCACGCTGCTCGCCGAGGACAACATGGGCTACTCGAACCTGATCAAGCTCGCCTCCGCGGGCTACCTCGAGGGCTACTACTACAAGCCGCGGGTCGACTGGGAGCTGCTCGAGTCGCACTCCAAAGGTTTGATCGCCCTCTCGGGCTGCCTGTCGGGGCGCGTCTGCAAGGCGCTCGAGGAGGCGCGGCCCGCCGACGCGGCGGCAGACCTCGACCGGCTCGTGCAGATCTTCGGCCCGAGCTCGACGTACGTCGAGATGCAGAACGCGCACCTCGAGCCGCAGCAGCGGATCAACCCGCTCCTGGCGAAACTCGCGGAGGGGACTGGGCTCGGGCTGGTCGCGACCGGCGACGTTCACTACCTGCGCCACGAGGACGCGCGCGCACACGAGGCGCTGCTCTGCATCCAGTCGGGCGACTCGCTCAGGAACCCGCAGCGCTGGAAGTTCGACACCGACCACTTCTACTTCAAGACGCCGGAGGAGATGGCGGGCGACTTCCCCGGCTACGAGCACGCGCTGCGGCGGACGCTCGAGGTGGCGGAGCGCTGCAACGTGAAGCTCGACCTCGGCGGCATCCTGCTGCCGAAGTTCCCGACCCCCGACGAGCGCGACAGCTTCGACTACCTCGTCGAGCTGACCGAGAAGGGACTGCACAAGCGCTACGACACGGTCGGCGACGAG
>DATDDZ010000384.1:0-6096 GCA_036523555.1 Gaiellaceae bacterium | reverse complement strand
GGAAGATAGAGAGCTTGTAGCAGACGTAACGAGTAGCGCACACGGCAACGGCTGGTCGCTGACGGCTAGGAGGTGGGGATCATGAACATCGCACAAGCCATTCCGGTCGCCGATACGTGGGGGATGCACGGCGACGTCGGCTGGGGCTGGATGACCTTGATGATGGCCTTGATGGTGCTGTTCTGGGGCGCGGTCATCTTCGGAATCGTCTGGCTGATCCGCGGCAGCTTCGATCGCCACCCAGAACGGCCAAGTGAATCGCCGACCGAGATCCTCGAGCGTCGCTTCGCGGAGGGAGCGATCTCGGTCGAGGACTACCGAGCACGCCGCGAGGTGCTCGTCAACGGGGCCGGCGTGTCGCACGATGCCCGAAAGGACGAGCCGTTGACGGCGGCGCAAAAGCAGTAGCGACACGATGAAGAGGGCAGTCGCCGGACTCGGCGAGGCAGCCAGGCCCGCGAGGAAGATCTCGACGACGACGACAACCGCGAACAGCGAGATCAGAATCCGGTAGATCCACGCAGCCTCAGGCGGCCAAGGGAGTCTGATGAATTCGGTCAGGCGCATTTTCCGCGCGATGCCGGGTGAGGACGAGTCGGTCTCGCACGAGACGATCGAAGACAAGTTCCACGCGCACGCCGGACTCGGAGATTTTCTCGCTGGCGCTTCGCTTCTGCTCTTGATCCTAATCCTGATCGCCTGGCCGGGGCGACGCTCGATCGGCGCGACCCTCGCGCTGGCGGCCCTGACGTTCGTCCAAGGGATCCTCGGCGGCACCGGCGACAGCGCGCCGGTCGCCGGCGCCTTCCATGCGATCAACGCGTTTCTGATCTTGGCTCTGTCCCTGTTCCTCACCATGCGGGCGTGGCGCGGGCAGCTGCTGATCCCGCCCTCGCAGCTCCGCGGCAGTGCGTCGCCACCGCCGCCTGCTCCGTAACAGGCGAGATCAGGTGGGCGCTCTTCCCGGGCGTCCGGTACGAAAAGCCGGTACCAAGTTGCTTCACGCCAACCTGCTTCCGAGGCGGCGTGATGTCGAAATGCCTGGAAATTAGCGGCGGGGGTGGGATTTGAACCCACGGAGCGCCTTGCGACGCTCAACGGTTTTCAAGACCGCCCCGTTCGACCGCTCCGGCACCCCGCCGTGACGAGAGGGTAGCCGCGTCGGCTATGCCCCGATCTCGGCCGGCGCGCCGTACCGCTGCAGCACCTTCGGAACCTTGCCCTGGAAGTTCTCGAGCATCGAGAGCACCCAGCGATCGGTTGCGGCGGTCCCGTTGAGCGTGTGGGGTGCTTCGAGGCGCCCGTCCTCCGTCCGGTAGCGGATGCCGCTGCGGCGGGCCTGGTAGTCGGTGGTGTTGGAGCACGACGTGATCTCCCGGTAGCGCTCCTGCGACGGGAACCAGGCCTCGATGTCGTAGCGCTTGGCCGCGGCGGCCGACAGGTCGCCCGCCGCGGTGTTCACCACGCGGTACGGAAGCTCGACTGCCTGCACGAGCGACTCCTCGATCCCGAGCATGCGCTCGTGCACGTCCCAGGAATCCTCGGGGCGCGTGTAGACGACCATCTCGACCTTCTGGAACTGATGGACGCGGAAGAGCCCGCGCGTGTCGCGCCCGGCCGCTCCGGACTCGCGGCGAAAGCACGACGAGAAGGCGCAGTAGTGAATCGGCAGCTCTTCGAGGATCTCGTCCATGTGCATCCCGATCAGCGGCACCTCTGAGGTGCCCACCAGGTAGAGCCCGTCTTCCGGCACGGCGTAGTAGTCGCTCTTGTCCGACGGGAAGAAGCCCGTGCCGTACATCGCCTCCTCGCGGACGAGAACGGGCGGGATCATCGGCGTGAACCCCTCCGCGACGAGCCGGTCGAGTGCGAGGCGATAGAGAGCCAGGGCCATCAGCGCAGTGTCTCCGGCGAGGAAGCCGAAGCGCGAGCCCGAGATCTTGGCCGCGCGCGCGAGCTCGAACCGGCCGACCTCCGTGTGCTCCTTCGGGTCTGCGAGCTGCGGGTGCTCGCCCCAGCGCTTGATCTCGACGGCGTCGTCCTCCGTCATGCCGTCCGCGGCGGATTCGTGCGGTGGGTTCGGGACCCTGGCGAGCGCTGCGTCGCGGGCCTCCTCGGCCGCGCTCAGGTCGTCCTCGAGCGCTCGCAGTCGCTCCTTGACTCCCCTGAGCTCCTCGATCTGCTCGGGAGTCGGCTTGCCGTCCATCTTCTGCTGCGCCCGCAGCTCGTCCACCTGGGGCACGAGCGCCCGCCAGCGCTCGTCGGCCGCAAGCAGCTCGTCGAAGGCCTCTCCGGCGCCGCGGCGCTCGAGCGCCGCGCGGTAGGCCTCGGGATCGGCTCGCGCCGCGCGCAGGTCGATCATGGGCGGGAGTCTAGGTACGCCTCGAGCACCTGGGCGACGCCCTCCTCGTCGACCGAGGGGCAGACGAGGTCGGCCACCTGCCTCACCCGCTCGTCTGCGTTCGCGACGGCGACGCCGTAGCCGGCCCAGTCGATCAGCTCGATGTCGTTCTCGCCGTCGCCGAAGGCGATCGCTCCCTCACGCGTGAAGCCGAGGCGGCGGGCGAGGAAGTCGAGGCCCGCGGCCTTCGTCACCTCGGGCGCAGCGAACTCGAGGAAGAACGGGAGCGACTTGGAGATGTAGAGCCGGCCGTCGAACCGGGCGAGCATCCGCCGCTTCAGCCCGTCGAGGACTTCTGGGTCGTCGATCACCACGAGCTTCGTCGGGGGTGTGTGCAGCCAGTCGAGGAGGTCTCCGACGGGATGCAGCTCGAGCTGCTGGAAGTCCGCATATCGCCGCGCCTCGGGCGTGATCTCGGAGACGTAGAGCTCGTCGTCGACGTAGCAGTTGAGCCCGAACCCTTCCTCGTTCACGGCTGCGATCGTCTCGCGCGCCAGCTCGAGCGGGATCGGCTCGTGCCGCAGCCACTGTCCGGTGACCGGCTCGGCGACGACGGCGCCCTGGTAGCAGACGACCGGATCGTCGATCCCGGCCTCGAGCGCATAGCGCCGCACTGACTGGAACATGCGGCCGGTGACGATGACGACGTGAATGCCCTCGGCGCGCACCGCGGCGATTGCGGCTTTCGTTCGCGGCCTCAGCTGCACGTCTTCGGCGATCAGCGTGCGATCGAGGTCGCAGGCGACCGCCGCCAGGTCGCGCGGGAAGTCGTGCGGGAGGTTCAGCCCTTCGGCTTCGACAGGAAGTCGACGAGGGCGGTGAGATCGGCCGCCGGCAGTGACGCGTACGACTTCGGCATCACGCCCTTCGGACACGCCGCGTCATGGCAGTCCTTCTTGCCGACGTACTTGTCCGGAACGACGATCGACGTGTGGATGAACGCCGCGAGCGGCTGCTTGGCGGTCTTTGCATAGGCGGCGAGGTTGTCGAGATCGGGGCCGATCTGGCCGTTCGCGTCAGGCCCCGCAGGGGTGTACGTGTGGCAGGAGCCGCACCCCTGGGCGATAAAGATCGCCTTGCCCGGCGCCGCCGCCGCCACGGTCCCGACGACGGTGCTCGGCTTGGGCAAAGCGACGCCCTTGCTGCCACAGCCGGCCACGAGGAGGGCGGCGCAGACGCAGGCGGCGAAGACTGTAGCCCGGCGCATCGGGCGCGAGTCTACTGTCTCCCAGCGGACGAGAGCCGCGCATCCGAGCGCGCCGAGGCCGGCGACGTCGACGGGAGTGTCGTTGGCGAGGAGGGACACGGCGATCCCGACGAGCAGCGCGTCGACCGTGGCAAGCCGGGGGCGCCGGAGCCCGAACAGGACGAGCGCGCCGAGGCAGGCGAGGAAGATGACGACCCGGTCCCACCGGTCGGTCACCGACGCCCAGGAGACGTGGAGGCGGTGGCCGAGGTCGCCGAACAGCGATCCCGGTCCCCCGCCGACGGCGTGCGTGACGTGGTTCGAGCCGCCGAAGGCTGCGTCGAGGCCGACGAGCGCTAGGCCGACGAGGACGACGGCTGCACCCGACAGCGCCATCCTCCGAACGGTGAGCGGAAGCCCGCTCAGCCGCAGCCCGAGAAAAGCGAGGGCCGCGCCGAACACGAGCACGCCGCCGCCGTCGGCGCCGGTCTTGCTCCAGCCGAGCGTGACGAGCGCGAGCACTCCGACCGCCGGCAGCCAGCGGAGGCCGGCGATCGCGGCGGCGGCGAGCACCGGCGCGAGGAGCAGTGTCTCGACCTGGTTCCCGATTCCGTAGAAGCGACCGCCGCCGTCAGGGCGCGCACCGAGAACGCCGAGAGAGTTGAGCTCGGGATCTACGGCGAGGACGACGGTGAATCCGACCAGGAACGCGGCGACGAGCAAGGGGACGAGCTTTCGCCGCAACCCGCCCGCGAGCGCCAGGCCGGCCGTGAGCACGCCCATCGCCGCGAGCACGAGCCCGAACCTCGTCGCGCCCGCCGCGGCAAGGATCAGCGACGCGATCGAGGAGGACGCGCCCGCCAGCACGCCGGCGCGCGGAACGACTACGACCAGCGCCAGGGTCGTGAGGATTACCACGACCAAGACCCAGCCGCGGTCGCGGTGAACACGTGAGAGGCGAGTGTCGAGATTGCGCAAGTCCTGGAGGGCGTCACGGTCGGGATGCGAGCGAACCGGCGGGGAGCGCCCGGCGGCGAGGGCGATCGCCGTCTCGGTGATGTCTGGAAGGGACACCAGCCCGCGGATGCGCGTCGAGCTCGAGCTGAGCACGCCGCCAAACCCGGGGGCGACGATCATGACCGCGTACCGCTTCGTGTTCGGGTGGCGTCCGGGCGGGGGGAGTGTCACGTAGACCGCGTGCGTCGCCGGCTGCGGGGGCAGGCCGAAGACGACGTCGACGAGGATCGGCCCGTGCGGCAGGGTGCCGAGGGCGGCATCCACGATCTTGCCGCGGCGGAGCGCGGCGATCGCGTCGGCGCGGCTGACCGACCCGCCCGCACCCGGGACGTACAAGCCCACGGCCGGCGATTTGCCGTCCCCCGTCGAGCCGCCGGCTGGGAGGACGTAGATCTTCGGGCGCGCCTGAGCCGCCACGACCGCCCAGAGGAGACCCGCAGCGGCGACCGCCGTGGCTACGATTCCTCTTGCAATCCACCCTTTCAAGGAGCGGGATTTTCGATGAAACGCAAGTCGTACGGGCGTGACCGCGGTCTTTCCGCGCGGATGCTGCTGACCGGCACGCTGCTCGGGCTTCTCTACGTCGTCTTCGCCGTCGTTCTCTTCCAGGTGCTGAATGTCGGGCTCGTCCCGATGCTCGTGATCGTCGTCGGGATCGCGTTCTTCCAGTACTTCACCTCCGACAAGCTCGCGCTCGCGGCCTCGGGCGCCAAGATCGTCGAACGTGACGAGGCACCCGCGCTGCACGACATGGTGGAGCGGCTCTGCGCGATGGCCGACCTGCCCAAGCCGCGGATCGCGGTGATCGACACCGACGTCCCCAACGCTTTCGCCACGGGCCGCAGCCCGAAGCACGCGGCCGTTGCGGTCACCCGCGGGCTCTGGAACCGGCTCGAGCCCCAGGAGGTCGAAGGGGTGCTCGCCCACGAGCTCTCCCACGTCGCGAACCGCGACGTCCTGATCATGACCGTCGCGAGCTTCTTCGCGATGCTCGCGGGCCTGCTCACCCGTTTCGGCATCTACGGCGGGATGTTCGGGGGCGGGCGCGGTCGTGACAACAACTCCGTTCCGATCTGGCTGATCGTCCTACTGGTCTCGGTCGTGACGTATTTCCTCAGCCAGATCCTGATCCTCGCCATCTCGAGGTACCGAGAGTTCGCGGCGGACCGTGGCTCGGCGCTGATCACGGGCGCGCCCGAGCATCTCATGAGCGCCCTCCAGAAGATCTCCAACGAGATGTTCAGGATCCCGCAGCGAGACCTGCGCGAGGTGGAGGGGATGAACGCGTTCTTCATCATCCCGGCCAGCGTGAAGGGCTCCATCGGTGGCCTCTTCCAGACGCACCCGCCGCTCGAGAAGCGTCTCGCCGCGCTCTCCGAGATCGCGCGGGAGATGGGCCGGCCGGTCTAGGCAGTGCTGGGGCGGGGCCGGCCCGGCAGGGCCGGCCTCACCTCACTCGCGCCGAGGGCTAGCCTTTCCGCCTTGGGCCTGC
>DATDDZ010000383.1:0-4981 GCA_036523555.1 Gaiellaceae bacterium | reverse complement strand
CGAGGTAACGAAGCCGGAGACGATCAACTACCGAACGCTCAAGCCCGAGCGCGACGGCCTCTTCTGCGAGCGCATCTTCGGTCCGACGAAGGACTGGGAGTGCTACTGCGGCAAGTACAAGCGCGTCCGCTACAAGGGCATCATCTGCGAGCGCTGCGGCGTCGAGGTGACGCGGCAGAAGGTTCGGCGCGAGCGCATGGGCCACATCGACCTGGCGGCACCGGTCTCGCACATCTGGTTCTTCAAGGGCGTGCCGAGCCGGATCGGCTACCTCCTCGACATCGCTCCGCGCGAGCTCGAGAAGGTGCTCTACTTCGCCGCGTCGATCGTGACCGCGGTCGACGTCGCCGCGCGGAAGAAGGATCTGAATGACCTCGAGGACAAGGTCAAGGGCGAGGCCGAGCGGATCGAAGTCGACCGCGAGGAGGCTCTGGCCGCGCTCGAGGACCGGCTCAAGCGACGCCGCGACTACTTCGCCAAGGGCAAGGAGACGAAGTTCGACGAGGACGACGACTTCTGGTCGCGTGGGCTCTCGAACTGGGCCGAGGAGCAGGCGGTGCCCACCCTCGAGGAGGCGCGCGGGCTCGCCGGCGGCATGTTCACGGACCTGGTCGGCCAGATCACGACCGAGGACTCCAAGAAGATCCGCGAGCTCGTCCGCAATGCGGCGATCCGCGACGATCGCAAGCTGACCCCGCGCGAGCTCGAGAACGTCGCCGCGGCGGCCGAGCAGATCATGGCCGGGCTCGATCCGCTCTTCAAGCAGCAGAAGAAGGCGACGGGCTCGAAGAAGGGCGCGATCTCCAAGCACATCAACCGCATCCTCGACGCGCTGCTCGACGGCGACGAGATCGCGGAGGAGGACGCGAAGTTCGTCGAGGGCGTCGACATGAAGAACCTCGACCGGTCGCGCGAGCTCGGGAACGGGCTCCTCTCGGACGTCGTCGACACATGGGACGGCGAGCAGGACATCCGCGAGCTGACGAACGACCTGTGTCTCCGGACCGACGGCAAGATCCAGAAGGAGGACCTCGACGCCATCATCCAGTGGGCGCTGAAGGTGCGAGAGATGTACCTCGACATCGAGTCGCGCCGGGGCGACGCCCGCGAGGCGGCCGTCGACTCCGTCAACCGGCTCGAGCAGACGTGGCTCCTCTTCAAGGACCTCGAGCCGAAGCTGATCGTCAACGACGAGCAGCTCTTCCGTGAGCTCAAGGACCGCTTCGGCTCACCGTACGGCTTCGGCGTCTACTTCCGGGGCGGCATGGGAGCGGAGGCGATCCGCGACCTGCTCAAGGACCTGGATCTCAAGGCGGAGGCTGCCTCGCTTCGTGAGACGATCCGGACCTCCAAGGGCCAGAAGCAGCAGCGCGCGATCAAGCGCCTGAAGGTCATGAACGCGTTCATCACCTCGGAGAACCGTCCCGAGTGGATGATCCTCGAGGCGATCCCGGTCATCCCGCCGGAGCTGCGCCCGATGGTGCAGCTGGACGGCGGCCGCTTCGCCACGAGCGACCTCAACGACCTCTACCGCCGCGTCATCAACCGGAACAACCGGCTGAAGAGGCTGCTCGACCTCGGGGCTCCCGAGATCATCGTCAACAACGAGAAGCGGATGCTCCAGGAGGCCGTTGACGCGCTCTTCGACAACGGCCGCCGCGGCCGGTCGGTGACCGGCCCGGGCAACCGGCCGCTCAAGTCGTTGTCCGACATGCTGAAGGGCAAGCAGGGCCGGTTCCGCCAGAACCTGCTCGGCAAGCGCGTCGACTACTCGGGTCGGTCCGTGATCGTGTCCGGCCCGAACCTGAAGCTGCATCAGTGCGGGCTGCCGAAGCTGATGGCGCTCGAGCTCTTCAAGCCGTTCATCATGAGCCGGCTCGTCGAGCGGAAGTCGGTACAGAACATCAAGGCAGCGAAGAAGTACGTCGACTCGATGACCGAAGAGGTCTGGGACGTCCTCGAGGAGGTGATCGCCGAGCACCCGGTGCTCCTGAACCGGGCGCCGACGCTGCACCGTCTCGGGATCCAGGCGTTCGAGCCGGTACTGGTCGAGGGCAAGGCGATCCAGGTGCATCCCCTCGTCTGCCACGCGTTCAACGCCGACTTCGACGGCGACCAGATGGCAGTGCATCTCCCGCTCTCGGCGGAGGCTCAGGCCGAGGCGCGGATCCTGATGCTCTCGTCGAACAACATCCTCTCGCCTGCGAGCGGCCGACCTCTGGCCACTCCGACGAAGGACATGGTTCTCGGGACCTACTACCTCACGTACTGCGAGACCGATCTCGAGTTCACGACGGTCGACAAGCTCAAGCCGCGGCCGCCGCGCTTCGCGTCCGAGGAGGAGGTCGAGCATGCGCTCGAGGCCGGCCAGATCAAGCTTCAGGGGCCGATCGAGTTCCGCTGGAACGGCGATCTGATCCTGACGACTGCGGGCCGCGTGATCTTCAACTCCGAAGTCGAGCGGGTGCTCGAGGAGGCCGTCGAGGACTACGACGGCTCCGACCCGCTGCACGACTACATCAACCGCACCCTGCCGAAGCGCGAGCTCGACGCCTTCATCGCCGTGCTCGTCGACAACTACGGCGCTCACTCGATCGCAGCCGTGCTCGACATGATCAAGAGCCTCGGCTTCAAATACGCCACTCAGGCGGGGGTGACGATCTCGAAGAACGACATCGTCATCCCACCGGAGAAGGAGGCGATCCTCGCCGAGTACGAGGACCGTGTCTCGCTCGTGGAGGCCCAGTACGAGCGCGGACTGATCACCGACGAGGAGCGTCACGAGTCGATCGTCAGCATCTGGACCGAGGCCACGGACGCCGTCGCGGCCGCGATGGAGAAGACCTTCTACGAGCTGAACCCGATCTACATGATGGCCAACTCGGGCGCCCGCGGATCGTCCAAGCAGATCCGCCAGCTCGCCGGCATGCGCGGGCTGATGGCGAATCCGAAGGGCGAGATCATCGAGCGGCCGATCAAGGCGAACTTCATGGAAGGCCTGTCGGTGCTCGAGTACTTCATCTCGACGCACGGTGCACGCAAGGGCCTCGCCGACACGGCGCTGCGCACGGCCGACTCGGGCTACCTCACGCGGCGCCTCGTCGACGTGTCGCAGGACGTGATCATCCGCGAGGACGACTGCAAGACGAAGGAGTTCGTCGAGCTCCCGATCTTCGCGCCCGAGGGGATCAACAAGAGTGTTCTCGGCCGCACCTTGGCCGAGGACTACCACAAGCCCCTCGCAAGCGGGAAGCCCGGCAAGACCGTGCTGGCCGAGAAGGGCGAGGAGCTCACGCTGCCCCTGGTCGAGGAGATCATCGAGGAGCTCGGCGACGCGGCCCACGAGGTGAAGTTGCCCGTTCGCTCGGTGCTGAAGTGCCGCAGTGAGTTCGGTGTATGCCGCGCCTGCTATGGGACGTTCCTGGCCACCGGGGAGATCGCCGAGATCGGCGATGCCGTCGGCATCATCGCGGCGCAGTCGATCGGCGAGCCCGGGACCCAGCTGACGATGCGGACGTTCCACACCGGCGGTGTCGCCGGCGCGGACATCACGCACGGCCTCCCCCGTGTGGTCGAGATCTTCGAGGCGCGGAACCCGAAGGGTGCGGCGACGCTCGCGGAGGTCGGCGGCAAGGTCGACATCGAGGACACCGAGCGTGGGCCGAAGGTCACGATCATCCCCATCGATTCCAAGACGGACGACGAGCCCAAGCCGCTCCAGCTGCCGCGGCGAACGAGGATGCTCGTGAACAAGGGTCAGGATGTCGAGCCCGGAGATGCGCTGCACGAGGGCTCCCTGAACCCGTCCGACCTGCTCCGGCTCAAGGGCTACACCGAGACCGAGCTGTACCTCGTCGGCGAGGTGCAGAAGGTCTACAAGTCGCAGGGCGTCGAGATCCACGACAAGCACATCGAGTTGATCGTGCGGCAGATGCTGAAGAAGGTCCGCGTCGAGAACGCCGGCGAGACCGACCTGCTTCCGGGCCAGCTCGTCGACAAGGCGGCGCTGGAGCGCGAGAACCTGCGCGTGAAGAAGGAGAAGAAGGAGCAGGCGACGTTCGAGCCGCTGATCCTCGGGATCACGAAGGCCTCTCTGGCCACGGAGTCCTTCCTCTCAGCCGCCTCGTTCCAGGAGACGACGAAGGTCCTCACCGACGCGTCGATCGAAGGCAAGATCGACCGCCTGGTCGGGCTCAAGGAGAACGTCATCATCGGGAAGCTGATCCCGGCGGCGACCGGGCTCAAGCAGTATCGGACGATCGAGATCGGGCCCTCGGACAAGGTGCCAGCGTCCGCGATCATGCGGCCGGCGACCGAGGAGCAGCTGCTCGCCGCGCTCGAGGAGATCGACTCCGACAGCGGCAACGGCCTCGATCTCGAGTCCCTCGGCCTCGACTTCGGCGGTCAGCCGGGTGTCGAGGACGGAGGGAGTTCCTCCCGGAGCGATCTCGAGGCCGAGGAGGTCCCCGAGATCGACTCTCCGCTCGACAAGGACGCCGAGTAGTTAAACGTTCGTAAGCGGGGCCGGGCGTTGCCCGGCCCCGCGGCTACCCTTAGGCCCCGTGAGGAGACTCGGGGTCCTCGTCGCCGCGGCGGCCGTCGCGCTCACGATCGGGCCATCGCCGGGCGGGGCGGCGCGGCAGCAGGCGAACTGCGTGCTTCCGACGCAGACGCCCGTGTGGCTCGACTTCGCCGACGGCTCAGTCCCGTTCTGGAACATCTTCGCGAAGCCCGGCGTCGTCGCGTTGGCGTCGAACTACATCTTCCCGCCGAAACTCCGTGCCGCCGGCGCTCAGACGGTCTACTTCGACCTCTACCTGAACCGGCGCGTGGGGACACCGAGCGCGCCGGCCGACCCCGCGACGATCGTCGACAAGGCCAACAAGTTCTACGAGTACGCGGCAGGCTCGATGGACTGCTCGAACCCAGTGATCGCGGAGAACGAGCTGTTCGGCGCCTGGCTCGCCACGCCCTGGTCGCC
>DATDDZ010000382.1:0-2658 GCA_036523555.1 Gaiellaceae bacterium | reverse complement strand
GCCCATCGTGAGGCTCGATTCCCTCGGTCGCGGCGTCGAGCCACTGCTGCTCGCCAAGCTCGAGTACCTGAACCCCGGCGGATCGGTGAAAGATCGCATCGGCCTGGCCATGATCGAGAAGGCCGAGGCAGAGGGAAAGCTGAAGCCCGGTGGGACGATCGTCGAGCCGACCTCGGGCAACACGGGCGTCGGCCTCGCGATCGCGGCTGCAGGCAAGGGCTACCGCTGCATCTTCGTGATGCCCGACAAGATGAGCCAGGAGAAGATCTCGATGCTACGGGCGTACGGCGCAGAGGTCGTGATCTGCCCCACCGCAGTCGAGCCTGATTCGCCGGAGTCGTACTACTCGGTCTCCGACCGCCTCGCCGAGGAGATCCCAGGAGGCTTCAAGCCCGACCAGTACTCCAACATGTCGAACCCCGAGGCGCACTACCGGACGACCGGGCCCGAGATCTGGAATCAGACCGATGGTGAGATCGACGCGATCGTCATCTCCGTCGGGACCGGGGGAACGATCACCGGCGTCGGCCGCTATTTCAAGGAGCAAAAACCCGGGGTGTTGATCGTCGGAGCTGATCCCGAGGGCTCCGTCTTCACGGCGAAGAGCGAGCGCGACGTCCACCCCTACCTCGTCGAGGGGATCGGGAAGGATTCGTGGCCCGAGACGCTCGACCGCGAAGTGGTGGACGAGTGGGTCCGCGTCTCCGACCGGGACTCGTTCCTCACCGCGCGGCGGCTCGCCCGGGAGGAAGGGCTTCTCGTCGGCGGCTCCGGCGGAACCACGGTGTGGGCAGCGCTCGAGATCGCCGACCGCTTCGGCCCTGACGCCGCGATCCTGACGATGATCCCCGACTCCGGCCGCTCGTACATGTCGAAGTTCTACGACGACAACTGGATGCTCGAGCACGGCTTCGCCGAGCGGCGCGCGCCGGCCCCCACGGTGTCCGAGCTCCTGAGCGCGAAACGTCTCGACGACCTCGAGGTGCCGGCGCTGATCACGATCGCCGCCCACCAGAAGGTCGGTGAGGCGATCGAGGTCATGCGTCGGTATTCGATCTCACAGCTGCCCGTCGTCCGCGACGGCGAGGTGCAGTCCCTGGCTGACGTCATCGGCTCGCTCCAGGACCGCGACCTCCTGGACCGCGTCTTCAAGAATTCCGATGCCCTGCACGAGGACGTGGCCGCGGCCATGCAGCCCCCCCTCGCCGCCGTCGAGTCCCATCAGACGCTCGACGAGGTCTTCGCCACCCTCACGGGGCGCACGAACGCGGTCGTCGTCTCACGGAGCGGCAAGCCGGTCGGAGTGCTGACGCGCTCCGACCTCCTGGACTTCCTGGCTCACCAGCGCTGAGCCTCGCGAAGCATCCGTAGTTTCGAGCACTTTCGATCGGGTGTTCCCCGATGCGCTCCAGTGGGCAAATACATGAGGCTTTTGCCACAAAGGAGGCGCCTCATGAAACTCGCCGCGTTTCTTCTCGCGGTCGCAGCATCCGTGGCTCTCGTGACCGGGCTCGTTCTCCTGAGCAACGGTCCCACAGGGCCCGGCACGGCGACCGCGGCGACTCAGCACCTGACGATGAAAGTGCTGACGGACGGCGATCGGATGGAGGGAGCGAACCTGGTGGCACGCCCGGGCCAGATCGTCCTCACCATCGTCAACTACGCCCGTCACGCACACACGTTCAGCGTGCCGGGGCTCGGTGTCGAGCGCGTCGTCCGCCCGGGATCGCCGACACATCCGAGCATCACCGTCGTGCGCTTCGGCACGCGGTACGGAACGTTCCACTGGTTCTGCAGGCTGCCCTGCGGGGACGGGATGAGCGGGGATCTCTACATCAGCCTGAATCCGCCGCACATGCACGGCCCCCTCTGGGCCAGCACCTAAGAGAAGCGGCTCGAGGTGGGCGGTCACCCGCCCACCTCGTCGCCTACGCGCTGGCTAGCATGGCACTGTGTCGACCGGGCCACTCCAGGTTCTGCTCGAGCAGGCGTTCCCCGACGCGACCGAGTTGCTCATCGAGGACCGTACCGGGGACGGCGACCACTTCCAGGTGACCGTCGCGAGCCCACGCTTCGCGGGGCTACCGCTGCTCGACCAGCACCGGCTGGTCAACGACGCCCTCGCGGAGCCCCTCCGCGACGGCACCATCCACGAGCTCCGAATCAAGACGAAAGGCAGCGAATGAGCGAACTGCGTCAGCGCATCGAGGACGTGATCCAAAACGAGCCGGTCGCCCTGTTCATGAAAGGGACGCCCCAGCTCGTCATGTGCGGCAACTCCAATCGTGCGCTGCGCGCGCTGCGCGAAGCGGGCGCGCCGGTCAGCGCCGTCGATATCCTTCCTGACCCGGCGATCCGCCAGGAGCTGTCGGCGGTCTCCGGCTGGCCGACCATCCCGCAGGTCTTCGTCAAGGGAGAGCTGATCGGCGGAGCCGACATCGTCGAGGAGCTGGCCGCGAGCGGCGAGCTGAATCGTGTCCTTCGGGAGAAGATCGGACCGGACTACTCGGATACGGCGGACGAGCGCACCGTCTCTCTCCTCACACCGGCGTAGCGAAAACCGATCTGAGCGATCGAGCCCGTTGCGATCAGCTCCCGCTCCAATGGCTCGGTCGCGGCCCCGTCGAGCCAGCGATAGAAGTACGGCTGCCACTCGAA
>DATDDZ010000381.1:0-5173 GCA_036523555.1 Gaiellaceae bacterium | reverse complement strand
AGCCTGGGCGGCCCGCTCCTCGTCGTACGCGTCCGGGCCGTCGTGGAGCTCCGCGGCCCTCGCCGCCGCAAAGCCGGCGATCGGAAAGCGGCGCTGCGAAATGAAGCGGTCGATGTCTCCGACGAAACCGGAGAGGACGGGGACATAGCCGACACGCGCACGCGTACGCCGTGCGCAGAGCTCGCCGAACCCGTCGAGCACCTCGTCGGTCCACTCGCCGACCTGACGTACGAGGCGACCGCGCTCCGCGATCACCTGCCTCTCTCGCTCGACGATCTCGCCGTCGAGCTCGACTTCCCAGAGCTCGTCTCCGATCCAGACCGGCAGGTCGCGGACACGACATGCGTGGATACCGGCGCGGCAGGGCTCGACACGACCTCCGTCGACCCATTCTCCGACCGGCCAGCGAAATCCGGTGAAGGGAGCGACGCGGCCGCGGTCGAGAAACTTGTAGGCGTTCACGCGGGCCGCCAGTCGCGGAAGGCCTCGAGCAGACGCTCCTCGAGCTCAGGAGGCAGCTCGCCGACCGGGACGTTCCTCGTCGCGGAAATGGTCGCACGCATCTGCTCGAGGTAGCGATCGCAGCCGTCGCAGAAGACGAGGTGCTCTTCGAAGCGCTCGCGGTCCTCGGCGGGCAGCGCGTCCTCGAGATACGCCGTCACCAGCTCGACGACCTCGTTGCACGCAAGCTCTCTGGCCAGCCTCATCTCATGTACTCCTCGAGGGCGTTCCGCACCTTCGCTCGTGCGCGGTGCAGCAGCACCCGTTGATTGGTCTCGGTCAGGTCCAGCGCGTTACAGACCTCCTCGGAGGAGAAGCCCTGCACGTCGCGCATCGTGATCACAGCCCGCTGCGCCGGCGGCAGACGGTCGATCTCTCGCTCGATCACGTCCATCGCCTCCCTGGCGAGCAGCCTGCCCTCGGGCGCCCAGCTCTGAGGCGGCACAGCCCAGTGACCGGGGTAGCGCTCGCCGTCGCCGAGGAAGCGGTCCGGATCGACCGCGGGCTCGTCGGCGCCACCGCCCCCGAGCGAAGAGAACGGGATGCTTCGAGCCTCGCGCACACCACGCGTCTTCGCCGTGTTGGCAACGATCCGGAAGAGCCAGGTCTTGAGCGACGAACGTCCCTCGAACCTCGCGATCCCCTTGAGCACGCCGAGCCATGCCTCCTGCACCACGTCCTCGGCGATCGCACGGCTCGGGACGTACATCTGCGCCACGCGCAGCATCCCGGCACCGTAGAGGCGCATCAGCTCCGCGAAGGCCGCCTCCTCCCCGGCACGCAGGCCCTCGATCAGCGCCGCGTCGTGCGAGGCCTGCTCCGTCTCCACGCAGCGACTGTAACGTCGTCGTCCGGGGCGGAGACGGACGAGTCGATGCGAAACGAACGTGACCCGGAGGTGGCCCGATGAGCCGCGAGAACTACGACCTGATCGTCCTCGGCGCGGGCTCCGCTGCCCGCGACGGCGCCGGCAAGGCAGCGCGCGAGCACGGCGCGAGTGTCGCGATGGTGGAACGCACGCGCTGGGGCGGATCCTGCCCCAACGTCGCCTGCCGCCCCACGAAGGCGTACGTCGTCGCCGCGGAGCTGATGCACGACGTGCGCGAGCACGCCGCCGAGCGCGGGATCGACCTTCCGCCGCCGACCATCGACCTCGCGCGCACGCGCGCCTGGAAGAGGACGCTGCTCCGCGAGCAGGACAGCTGGGCCGAGGTTCTCGCCGGAGCCGGCTACGCGTTGCACTCCGGTGCCGCGACGTTCGTCGATGCGCACACGGTTCGAGTGGGAGACGCGGAGCTCTCGGCCGAGAAGATTCTCGTCGCCACCGGCGGCCGCACCGCCGTCCCGCCGACACCGGGCATCGAGGACGTCGACTGGCTCGACCACGTCAGCGCGCTCGAGCTCGAGGAGGTTCCGGAGTCGCTGCTCGTGATCGGAGCCGGCCCGGTCGGGCTCGAGTTCGCGCAGATCTTTTCGCGCTTCGGCTCCCGGGTGACGATCGTCAACCACGGCGACCAGATCGCCGCGCGCGCCGACAGGGAGGCGGCCGACGAGCTGCAGGCGGTGCTGGAGGACGAAGGGATCGACGTCGTCCTCGGCGGCGGAGTGGACTCGTTCACCCGGAACGGCAAGGGCATCGACGCGGTCGTGGCGGGTCGAACGATCACGGTCTCCCACGTCCTGCTCGCGTCGGGCCGCACGCCGAACGTGGAGGAGCTCGCGCTCGACGCTATCGGCGTCGCCGTCACTCCGCGCGGCATCGTCGTCGACGACCGGCAGCGCACCTCTGTCGAGGGGATCTGGGCGGCGGGGGATGTCGCGCTCGGGCCGATGCTGACCCCGGCGGCGCAGTACCAGGCTCGGATCGCGATCGACGACATGTTCGGTGACGGCTCGCGGCGTGCCGACTACACGGTTCTCCCGACGGCGATCTTCACCGATCCCGAGCTCGGCAGTGTCGGGCTCAGCGAGGCCGAGGCCACCGCACAGGGCTACGAGGTCGAGGTCGTGAAGCATCCGCTGTCGGCAGTCACGAGGGCGCAGTTCACGCGTACGCAGCGCGGGCTCTTCAAGATCGTGTTCGACCGTGCGACTCGTCGCGTGCTCGGTGTGCACGTCGTCTCGCGCGGAGCGAGTGACATCGTCGGCGGGCTCGCGGTCGCCCTCGGCCTCGGTGCCACGGTCGACGAGCTCGCGCTCGTGCACCACGTCTATCCGAGCTACAGCGAGGGTGTCAAGGCGGCCGCCGAGCAGGCGCTCGCGCCGGCTGTCGCCCACTGAGGCCTGAGCCAGAAGGACGTTGCGAGCCTTGAGGGCCGGAGCTTAGAGCCGGCAACGCCCGCTCTAAGCGGAGGCCGAATCCACGCGGGTGGGGACGCGAAGCGCCACCGCCCGCGGACCACACCGCGTGGCCGAGAAATTCGCAGATAGAAGCGCGCGAACTCGGCCCGCGCGCGTCGCTCCGCGAAGCGGTGTGACCGAAAGCTGCGCGAAAGCGGAGCCTTCGCGCGGAGAAAAAAAGAGAGCCTGAGGCCCGGGCAGGCGGGCGGGCCTCAGACTCAGCGCTTCCGCTTGGCCGTGCTGGCCTACGGCACCTGCGGAAGCAGGCCCCCAGGGGTTCGGGGCCAGTCAGGGCGGCTCGAGGGGAGGTTCATGCTTGCCGCCCAAGCTTGACGTTGACGTTCATCCGCTTCGCGCTACGGATCACTTCGAGACTGACGTGGTCGCCAGGCTTCTTCGCGGAGATGATGTCGATGAGCCGCTCGATGCTTCCGACCGGCCGACCGTCCGCCTTGACGATCAGGTCGCCGCCGGCAGGCCAGCTCTCACCTTCGACCGTCACTTGATTGGTGGCGGCCTTCAGGCCGGCCTTCGCCGCTCCCGATCCGGGGCGAACAACCGCGACGAGGACGCCGCTGGTTGCGGGCAGGTGGAACAGCCGCGCGATGCTCGGCTCGAGCGTCTTGCCCTCGATGCCCAGGAACGCGTGCTCGACCTTGCCGTTCTTGATCAGCTCGGCGACGACGTCCCGGACGGTGTTGATCGGGATCGCGAAGCCGATGCCGACGTTGCCCTGGCTCTGGCCACCGGTCTCGATCTGCGCGTTCACGCCGATCACCTGGCCCTGCGCGTTCAGGAGCGGACCGCCCGAGTTGCCGTGGTTCAACGAGGCGTCGGTCTGGATCACGTGCGCGATCGACAGCTGGTTCGGCGCCTCGATCCGTCGCTGGACGGCGCTCACGATCCCGGCCGTGACCGAGCGGTCGAGCCCGAAGGGGTTCCCGATCGCGATCACCTGGTCGCCGACGCGGACGTCGTCCGAGTTTCCGAGGGGGAGCGACCGCAGAGCTCGTGACTTGACATCCACCTTGAGCACTGCGATGTCAGTCGACGGGTCGACGCCGACGACCGTCGCCTTGAACCGCTCGTTGTTCGAGAAGCTGACCTCGATCGACGTCGCTCCCCGAACGACGTGGTAGTTCGTGACGATGTGCCCGGCCTTGTCGATCACGAAGCCGGAGCCGAGAGCACGCTGCGTCTGGGTGCCGCCGAACGAATTGCCGAAGAACGGGTCCGCAGCCTGCTGCACCTTGCTCGCCGTGTCGATGTGGACGACGCCCGGAGCCGATGCGCGATAGATCGCGTTGATCGACTTCCGCGTCCCCTGCTGGAAGGACGCCTCGGTCGCCGGACGCGTGAACGACTCCTCGCGGATCACCGTCGTCTTGTCGCCGAGCCTCCCGAGCGCGGCCGCGCCGCCGAGTGCGATGCCGCCGCCGAGGAGGGCTGCGGTGATGACGCCGGCGGCGCGGCGCAGAAGGAGGGTGCGATGCACCAGACCGTTCTACCCCTGCCGGTCTTAATCGGGCGTTGCGCCTGGTTAAGCCCCCGTTAAGGCGGTTCCGCGGCGCCAGATGACATGATCCCCGACTTGTCCACGGTCGTCCGGATCGCGCTCGGCGTCGCGCTCCTCGTCGCGGCGGGCCTCAAGCTCGCGAGCCGGGACGCGAGCCGCGCGGCGCTGGCGACCTTCGATGTCCCCCCACCTGCGCGAAATCCCTTCTGGCTGCTGCTGATTCTGCTCGAGACGGGCCTCGCGATCGGCGTTGGAGCGGGCTCCGACCTCGCCGCCTACTCGGCCGCAGCGCTCTGCGGGCTGTTCGGCGCAGCGCTTATGGTCGCGCTGCTCCGCGGGCGCGCCGGCGCCCCCTGCGGCTGCTTCGGGGCGAAGTCACGCGTCGGCGTCGGCGCCGTGCTGCGAAACGCCCTGCTCGCAGCCGCATTCGCCGCGGCGCCCTCGATCCCGAGCGGTTGGCCGAGCCGGGACGGCTGGCTCGCCATCGGCCTCGCGGTCACCTTCGCGCTCGTCCTCGCCCTCAGCGTCGCCGTCCTGGCGCTCGCGCGAGAGGTCGGGCTGCTCCGCCTTCGGCTCGGGGGCGAGTCGGCGCTCGAGATCGCCTCAGAGGGCCCGCCACTCGGAGAGCACGTGGGGCTGATCCACCGCTTTCGGCCGGACAACCGGACACGGCTCGCGCTCGCCGTCTTCTCCTCCGAGGGCTGCGCGCTCTGCAAGAGCCTCGAGCCCGTCGTCGCCGCGTTCCGCCGGGAGCCGCTCGTCGCGGTCGAGGTCTTCGACGAGATCCGCGACGCGGAGGTCTGGGCCAACCTGGGG
>DATDDZ010000380.1:0-8650 GCA_036523555.1 Gaiellaceae bacterium | reverse complement strand
GGACCGCCGATGCGGTCGAAGACGAGAGGCCGGTCGACGAACAGGTACTTCAGGAGCGTCACCAGCACACAGGGCACGACGAGGAGAAGGGCCAGCGTGCGCGGGTCCCGGCGAAGCTGGGCCAGGACGCGCCGGGCGGTCGCGACCGCGGCGCGACCACTCACGGTGCGCCTTCGATCAGGCGGAGAAACGCTTCGTCGAGATCGTCGGTGCCGGCGCGCCGCCGGACCTCGGCCAGCGACCCCGACGCAAGCAGTCGCCCCTCGCGGAGGAGCAGCAGGTCGTCACAGTGGCGCGCCTCCTCCATAACGTGGCTCGAGACAAGGAGCGTGACGCCGCCCGCGGCGAGCCCGCGGAAGGTACGCCAGAGGTCCCGCCGCAGGACCGGGTCGAGCCCCACCGTCGGCTCGTCGAGCACGAGTACCTCCGGCGAGCCGAGCAGCGCGCTCCCGAGCGAGGCACGGGCGTGCTGGCCACCCGAGAGCCTGGCGACGACACGATCGGCCTCCGCGCCGAGGCCGACGGTCGCGATCACCTGCTCGATCCGGCCCGGACCGACGTTGAGGATCCGTCCGAAGTAACGCAGGTTCTCCCGCACTGTCAGGTCGGCGTAGACGGAAGGCGACTGTGTCGTGTACGCGACGGTCCGGCGGAGAGGCGGTGCTCCCGCAGGAAGGCCCAGCACGGTCACCTTGCCCGCGTCGACGCGCTGCACGCCGACGACGGTGCGCATGAGCGTCGACTTGCCGCTGCCGCTCGGCCCGAGCAGGCCCGTGACGGCGCCCCGCCGCACCGCGAGCGACACGCCGTCGAGCGCGACCCGGCCGCCGCGCACGACTCGCAGCTCCTCGACGGCGATTGGATCCACACGCCAGATCGTCGTCAAGGCGCCGGTCGACAAGGGCCCGTTGCCGGGCCCCTGTCGCTTCTCGCGCTGCTTGGATCAGACGAGCGCCGGGACGGCAGCCTTGGCGACGGCGGCCCCGACCCGGGGCGCGACGTCGGCGTTGAAGACGCTCGGCACGATGTAGTCCGCGCTCAACTCGTCGTCGGGGATGACACCGGCGATCGCCTGGGCGGCCGCGAGCTTCATCCCCTCCGTGATGTCCGTCGCCCTCGCGTCGAGAGCGCCCCGGAAGATGCCGGGGAACGCGAGCACGTTGTTGATCTGGTTCGGGTAGTCCGACCGGCCGGTCGCGATCACGCGTGCCAGGTCCTCGATCTCCTCGGGGAGGATCTCGGGAGTCGGGTTTGCCATGGCGAAGACGACGGCGTCCTCGGCCATACGCGAGATCCCGGTTGCCGAGACGGCCCCAGGCGACGAGAGCCCGATGTACACGTCGGCGCCGGCGAGCACATCGTCGGCGCTTCCGCGCTCGAGCCCGGGGTTCGTCGCCTGCGCAAACTCGGCCTTGATGGCCGTGAGCGCGGGGTCCCCGCGCCAAAGCGCGCCGTGACGGTCGACGCCGATCACGTTCTCGACGCCCGCTGCCAGCAGGATCTTGGCCGTCGCGATGCCTGCGGCTCCGACCCCGGTGATGACGACCTTGACGTCCGGAGGTCGCTTGTCGACCACCCGCAGCGCGTTCAGGAACGCCGCCAGGACGACGACGGCCGTGCCGTGCTGGTCGTCGTGGAAGACCGGGATGTCGAGCTCTTCGCGCAGGCGCGACTCGATCGAGAAGCAGCGCGGCGACGAGATGTCCTCGAGGTTGATCCCCCCGAAGACGGGCGCGATCGCGCGAACTGCGGCCACGATCTCGTCCTCGTCCTTTGTTGCGAGGCAGATCGGCCACGCGTCGACACCGCCGAACTCCTTGAACAGGAGCGCCTTGCCCTCCATCACCGGCAGCGCAGCCTCCGGCCCGATGTCGCCGAGACCGAGCACGGCCGTCCCGTCGGTGACCACCGCGACGGAGTTCTTCTTGACCGTCAGGTTCCAGACGAGCTGCGGGTCCTCCGCAATCGCCATGCAGACGCGGGCGACGCCCGGCGTGTACGCCATCGAGAGGTCGTCGCGCGTTTTCAGCGGCGACTTGCCGACCACCTGGATCTTGCCGCCGATGTGCATGAGGAAGGTCCGGTCGGAGACGTGGTCGACCTCGACGCCGGGCACCGCTCGGGCGGCGACGACGATCCGGTCGATGTGGTCCGCGTCGCCTGCGAGGACCGTGACGTCACGCACCTTCTTGCCGCGCTCGACGCGGACGAGGTCGATCGCACCCAGCAAACCGCCTGCGTCCGCGATCGCGCGGGCGAGATCGGCGAATGCACCGGGTCGGTCGTCCAGGTGAACGCGAAGCGTCGCGCTGAACGAGGCCGACGGATGCATGCCGCCGTCTTGTCGACTAGCCATCGAACACCGGCCAGGCGGGTCGCTCGAGCAGCGGCAGATAGAGCTGCTCCTCTTTCCAGAAGTGCACCGAGATCAGCGCGTACAGGCCGTAGAGAAGCTCCTGCAGGCGGTCGACCTCCTCGGGCGGTGTCACTCCGAGCTCGATCACCCGTGCCCGGATCGCGACATGATCGTGCGTCATCGGTCGGATCGCTTCCGGATTGCCGAGCGCCTCGCCGACGGCGGGATACAGCGTCTCCTCCTCCTCTTCCGCGTGCGGCAGCAGGGTGTTGCGCAGGAAGTCGAGAATCCTGCCGACGATCTCGCGGCGCTCTTCCGGAGATACGGTCGGTAGCTCGCGCGCCGCGATCCTGATGTGCTCGATGTGCTCGCGAAGATGCGCATGCTCTTCGCGCACGAGCTCGGTCTCTTGTGTGGTCATCTACTCAGCCTCCTCCCAATCGGGATGTCGCTCTTCAGGGTCCTCCCGACCCGCCGGGCGCGCATCGGGGAGAAGCCGCAATCCGGCTGCGGCGGAGTGCGAATCTCCCGAAGATCCGTGATTGCCCCGATGCCCCTCGTGCGGCTCTGCGCCACGCTCGAGCCGAAACGGAAGGAGGAACGATGACCGCGACCGAAGTCATCGACGGCCTCGACCGCGAAGGGCTGCAGTACGAGCTGATCTCGCATCAGCGAACCGTGACGGCTCGCGCGGAGGCTCATGCAATCGGCGTCACCGCGCGCGAAGTCGCGAAGACCGTCGTGCTCACGACCGGCGACGGCTTCATCCGGGCGGTGGTGCCTGCCTCGAAGCGCCTCGACCTGCACAAGGTGCACGAGCTGCTCCAGGACCGCGAGTGTCGCCTGGCGACCGAGGAGGAGCTCGGCGCCGCGTATCCGGCCTTCGAGCTCGGCGCCGTCCCGCCGTTCGGTGGTCCGGCGGGCGACCGCGTCATCGTCGACGGCAAGCTCGCCGAGCTCGACGCGATCGTGGTCGAGGCGGGATCACACGATCAGTCGGTGAAGCTGCGCACAAAGGACCTGCTCGCGCTCTCGGGCGCGAAGGTCGCAGACATCTCGGCCTGAGTGCCCACGGGTAGGCCCAGCGCGGCGGCGGCGTCGAGGTAGGCGTCGCCGTCGCGCAGCGAGTAGCGGCCGTCGAAGTCGACGGCTGCGTTCAGCTCGAGGACGACGTGGCCGCCGCCGGCGAGCGGGAGAAGGTCGACCCCTGCCAGGTCGATCCCGAGGGCTCCGGCGGCGCCTTCAGCGAGAGCCACAGGTCTGGGACCCAGACGCGCAGAGGAGATCTTGCCCCCGAGAGAGACATTGGTCCGCCACTCCCCTTCGGCCGCATCGCGACGGGCGCCCCCGACGACCCGGCCGCCGGCGACGATCAGCCGCAGGTCGTACCGGCCGCGGGAAACGAGCTCCTGGACGAGTGCTCCGTGGGCGAGAAACCAGCGACGGTCCCGGACCGAATGGAGGCACCTGTCGAGCTCCAGCTCGTCTTCGCAAAGGAACACGTCGCGCCCCCAGCTGCCGAAACGCGGCTTGACGACGACGGGAAACGAGAGCTCGACGAGCTCGTCCGTCGCCGTGACGTGCACGGTGCGCGGAACCGGAAGGCCGGCCTCGCGCAGGAGGCGGTCGGTCTCGAGCTTGTCGTGGGCGCCGAGGAGCGCCTCGGGAGTGTTCAGGATGCGGACACCGCCCTCGGCCAGCGCGCCTATCAGCTCGAGGCCCGGCTCGACGCCGTCGAGGCTCTCGCGGACGTCTATCCGCACGAGCGCGACGTCGCCCGCGCCCAGCCAGCAGCACGCATCCTCCGGCGAGAACCGCCGAGCGTCGATTCCGGCCGCGGCCCACGCTTCGACCAGCAGCGAGTTCGTCTGGTTCTGAGGCCCGCCGATCACACCGACGCGCACGACGACACCTCCTCTACGCGACGACTGCGTCCTGCTCGGACCGGCGCTCAAGAACGGAAGCCACCAACTCGAGTGTGGCCAGCCACGACCGGGGGGGCATCGGTGGGGCTACGGACGACTATCAGTGGAAAGGCGCAATCCGCCTCAGCCGGCGGGCGCGCCGCCCGCGGGCTCGCGCCGCCAGGTGTACGTGGGCCGGGCGATTCTCGGCGTGTCCTCGAGCAAGGGCCGCCACTCGTCGAGGGCCGCGGTGACGAGCCAGTGGAAAGGCTCGTCGACGAGGCGGTCGACGATCCACTCGACCTCCGGCCCCTCGAAGACGAAGATGACCTCGTCGGCCGAGAGGAAGACCGTGTGACGGTCGAGACCGCTGTCGCCCGGGTCGTAGGGCGGTCCCTGCGCGATCAGCTCGGCTGCGCGTGGCTCGGCGCCGCTCTTCAGACGAGCGACGACTGCGATCTGCTCCATGTCTCCTCCTTGGGCTTGTCCGCTCCGGGCAACCGTACGACGGGAACGAGCAGGACAGGCAGCCGCCCACGCTCGAGCACCTCACGCACCACGAGTGCGCGCCCGGCCGCGACCTCTTGCGACCACCCGAGGGCGATCAGGTCACAGTCGTGGCTCTCCGCGACCGCGAGGATCTGCTCCGCGCGCCGGCCGACGCGAAGCTCGAGCGTCACGCTCCCGATCCCCCACGGGCAGTAGCGCGCGACGAACTCCTGGCCCCACGCCGCGGCCTGGTGCTGGGGCTGGTCCGTGAACGCCGGCACCGACGCCGCATCCTGGACGTGCAGGACGACGACCTCGACATTCGCCTGCCTGGAGAGCTCGATGATGCCCTTGGGTGCGAGCGACGTGGGCGCGGTCCCCTCCAGCGGCACGAGCACACGCCGCAGACCCGTGCGTGAAGCATCCGGAGGCACGACCACGACCGGCTTGAGGAGCGAGGTGATCACCTCGAGAGCGGTCCCGCCGACCGGATGTCCCTCGACCGGAAACCGCCGGGTTCCGACGACGAGGACCTGCACGTCCGGCGCCTCCGCGGCGGAGACGATGGCCGCTACCGTCGCGCCGGTCACGCGGTGCAGCCGCAGACCGGCGGCTTCGGCCTCGTCGTGGGCGATCCTGTCGCCGTCCTCCACGACGTGGAGCGCCTCCACCACGCCGCCGAATGCGTCCGCGAGGTTCGAAGCCGTGGCGAGCACCGCTTCGGCGGCCAGGCTGTTGTCGAGCGCTGCAAGCACCTTTCTCATTTCCCTTCCTCCTCCCAGTTGTCGCCACGACGCTCGAAACGCCGACCCGGGCGGCCGTCGACCGAGACCGGCACGGCCGGATCGGCGTCGACGATGAGCAGGTCGTGCTCGATTCGGATGCGAACGGGCCGACCGCGGTACTCCAGCCTGAGCTCGAGCGCGTCCCAGGCATCGGGCAGACGTGGATCGATCGCGAGCGCAGCACCAGTGGCGCGTATCCCTCCGAAACCGAAGACGAGCGCCTGCCAGACACCACCCATGGTCGCGAGATGCACGCCTCCCGCCGTCGTCCCGGTCAGGTCGTCCACGTCGATGCGGCACGCGAGCCGGAGCGACTCCACCGCCTGTCCCAGCCGTCCTGCCCGCGCGAAGAGCGCGGAGTGGACCGCCGGTGAGAGCGAGCTTCCGTGCGCGGTGCGCGGCTCGTAGTACGAGAGGTTCGGCTCGAGCGATCCGGGCGCGACCTCGTCGGGAACGAGGTGGTGGAGCATCAGGACATCGGCCTGCTTCAGTACCTGCGCGCCGCGGGTCCGCTCTTGGCCGAGCAAGAGGTCGGCGGCGATCGGCCGGTGCGCGATGTCCGCGATCACCAGCGGCTCGAGCCGCTTGAACCCGGCGAACTGCTCGTACAGCATGGTGTCGGGGTCGAACCCGTCGACGAGCGCATCGGCGAGCTCGAGCCATGTCTCCCGCTCGGCCTCCGGTACGAGCCCCTGCGCGTGCGTTGCGGCGCGGCGGAGGTTCCAGCGCGCCATGACGTTCGTGAAGGCGTTGTCGTCGACGGGCTCGTGGTACTCGTCCGGGCCGATCACCCCGAAGATGTGCGCTCTCCCGCTCCGGTCGCGGCGTATGCGCGAGGCCCAGTACCGCGCCGTCTCGGCAAAGAGCTCGGGAGCCGGTCCGGCGGCGAACTCGGCATCGCCGGTCCAGTCGAGATAACAGCTCGCGGCCCAGGCGACGTCGGCGACGATGTGCTCCTCGAGCTCGCCGGTCCGGATCGGCACGATCCGGCCGGCCTGGTCGTGCGCATGCGACGGCGTCACGTCACGACCGTCTCCCGCGGACTCCCACGGGAAGCGAGCGCCGAGACGGCCGAGTGCCCTCGCCGCGGCGCGGGCCGCGTCGAGGCGGTTGAACCGGTATTCGAGCATCGCGCGGGCAGCTCGCGGATTCGTGGCGGCCAGGAACGGCAGGACGAACACGTCGGCGTCCCAGAAGACGTGGCCCCGATACGCAGGCCCGGTGAGGCCCCGCGCACCCACTGCGGCCTCCCCCGACTCGGCCGCGGAGCCCAGCAGATGGAAGAGCGCGAAGCGCACGAGGCGCTGCAGCTCGTCGTCGGTCTCGATCCGGATGTCGGCGGTTTCCCAACGCTCGGCCCAACAGCGACGATGCCCCGCGAGCAGGCGATCGAAGCCGAGCTCCTGGGCCGCTTCGAGGCGGCGAACCGCTTCCTCGGTGTCGGGCACGCCCGTCGGATCGGCGACGTAGGCGGCAATGCGGTCGAGCCGGTCGCCCTCGCTGCGCTCGCCGGCTGCGACGACCAGGCCTCCTTCGCCTGCCGGCTGGCGCATCCAGGTTGCGCGGTCCGCTTCCCCGGTGTCGACGCTCGTTCCGGGCGCCGCCTCCAGCGGCTCGTCGGTCTCGAGCAACGCCCGGACACCCGTCGCCCGCAGGACGACCGTGCCGGGATGCTCGGGCGACGAGAAGAGGAGACTCTCGAGATCGGGCTGCCGCCCAAGCCGCTGGCGCAACAGGCCCGCATGGAGGTCGAGCCGGCGCTCGAACGCGACGGCGTGGGGAAGCTCCCCGTCGAGGCGTGTCCACACCGGACCCTCGACGAGCTCCGTTTCCGCCCCCTTTCCCTCGTACAGGCCTGCGGCCAGGACACGGGGGCGCGCGGACGGATGCGAGCCGACCGGGCTGCCGCTCGTGCCGATCACCCCGTCGGCGATCGTGAGCAAGGAAGACTGGACTCGCTCGAGCTCGGGATCGAACCCACGGATCGAGAGCATCCAGCTGTCGTCGCCGTCCAGCCGGGGCAGGTCCCCCCGGCGGCGACGCTCGAGCTGGTCGGACAGGAGAGCGACGAAGGCGTCGGGGCCGCCGCCGAGGTCGATCACCCCTCTCGGCACGCCGGTCGGCTCACGGCCGACCGAAACCGCAACGGCCCGTTCTGCTTCGACCGGCAGGAGGAAGGAGTCGCTTCCCGGAAGCCCTCCGAGGGGACCGAACTCGTCACCGGCCACGAGCACCTGCGCAGGCCCGATGCCTCGTCGCCAGAGCTCGCCGAAAACCCACCGGGCAGAGTCGGCCTTGTCGGTGAGACCGATCTCGACGTGCTTCGCGTCGCTCGTCACCTTCGGGTCGGGCAGCCCCGCGGCCCGAGCTGCCTCCTCCGCGATCAGCGCGGCGTCGCGCAGCCCGTCCAGGCCCGCGTTCCTGAGCCGAGCCTCGACTGCCGCGAGGAGCTCGCCGATCCGGGCCTTGGGAGGATCCGACCACTCCGGCTCGGGAATCAGGTCGATCTTCCGGCGGTTCAGCCGCTGCGAGACGATCGCCGCTTGCACTCCCCTCTCTGCGAGACGTTTCACGGTGTCCTCGGCGGCCGCGTCCAGTGCGCACTCCTCCTCCGCCGACGCAACACGGCGCTCGAGCAACTCGGGCCCGCCGGCGCCAACGGCATAGACCTCCGAGCCGCGATTGAGGCAGAGGTAGAGCCTGCCCGGGCCGGCCGGCCGTGCGCGAAGTTGCCCGTCCACGTTGCCGATGTGCGTTCCGGTGACGACGGCGAGGTCAATGCTCGCCGCGCAGAGGGCCTCGATCGCCTGGCGGACCGCCGTCGCATCCGCGCCTCGGTCGGCCACGGCCGTGCCGTCCCAGTCGAACAGGACGGCCTCGAACCTCTGCTCGAGATCGGCCGGCAGATCGACCTCCGCCACCTCCACAGCCAGGCGCACCGGGACCACGCCTAACGCACGATCACGACGGCGCAGGACGCGTGACTCGCGGCCTGGTGACTCACCGACCCCAGCAGCAGGCCCGAGAATCCTCCGAGCCCACGGGAGCCGACGACCAGCAGGGACGCGTCTGAGGATGCCTCGACGAGCGCTGCGGCAGCACGCCCTTCGACGGTC
>DATDDZ010000379.1:0-2612 GCA_036523555.1 Gaiellaceae bacterium | reverse complement strand
CGTCCGGAAGTTGAGGACGACGGCGGTCAGGTCTCGAGCGTGCATCGCCACGGTCAACCGTTCACGATCGTCCCTGGGGTGTCGACCAGCAGGCGGCGCGCTTCGTGTGCGCCGAGCCGCTGCTCGAGCTCCAAGAGCACGCTCGCGAGTGGCCGCTTCGACCCGGGACGGTGCGAGTCGCTGCCGACGAGATCGGCGCGGCCGGAGGCGAGCAGGCCCCAGGCCGTGCTCGAGATCGTCCGTCCCCACGAGCCGCCGAGGCTCGAGGCCACGACCTGGGCGAGCGCGCCGCGCTCGCGTGCTTCGACGAGTGCAGCGGGATCGCGTTGGATCGCGCGGCAGCGCTCCGGATGGGCGAAGACGGGGAGCAGCCCGACGGCGTCGACGCGGTCACAGAGGAGAGACAGGGCACCGACGGGCGTGTCGGGCTCGAGCTCGACGAGCAGCCATCGCTGGGCGATTGCGCGTATGACGAGCTCGTCGTCGCGTGCGTCGAGCGCCTTCGCGGGCCCGATCTCCGCACCAAGCTCGAGCCGAACGTGGATCTCGTGCTCGGGCAAGATTCGCTGCAGACTGTCCAGCTGTTCGCGCGCGGCCTCGTGCGACGTTGGGTAGCGGCGGTTGAAGTGCGGCGTGCACAGGATCGCGGTCACGCCCGCGCGAACGAGCTCACCTGCGAGCTCGACTGCCTGCTCGTCCGAGGATGGACCGTCGTCGAGCGACGGAAGCAGGTGGCAGTGCGTGTCGATCATCCCGTTGCTCTGTGATAGATCCGCTCGTGCTCGTCGAGCCAGTGTGTGCGGGCAGCGTCTGGATCCAGCCTCTCGAGCGCGCCGACCGCAGACGCGAACCAGCGCGGTTCGGCCGCGCGCGTCGCCGCGTCTACCAAGCCTGCCACGGTCGGCTCGAACGGTTCGACGCCGGGAAAGATGTCGGCGGTCTCGCCGAGGCCCCCGCGCGTGCTCGCAAGCACCGGCCGTCGCGCCGCGAGCCACTCGAGCGGTGAGTAGGGCGGACCACCCGGCTCGAGCCAGAGGGACGGCAGAATCCCTACGTCGCTCGCACCGATGAACTCGGTCTTCGCCTGATCACCGACGACGCCGGCGTAGAGGAGCATGCCCGCGCGCGCCGCTCGCTCGACGGCGGGCCGGAGGTTCCCGTCACCTGCGATACGCAGCATGAAGCCGCGCTCGCGCAGAGGCCCGGCCGCCTCGATCAGCAATCCCACCCCCTTCTCGTGCTCGAGCCGCCCGAGAAAGCCGATCGTGCGGGGAGGGTCGGACGGCCCCGTGGCCGGAGGCGTGACATCGAGCCCGAGCGGCAGCCGGACGACGCTCGAGCCCGCCTGGTCGAAGACGCTGCGGTGCATTCCGAGGATGAACTCGGAGACGGCGATCACCTGCGAGACGCCGGCGGCGTGCGGCACCAGGCGCTTCGACCGGAACCCACAGAACACCGGATCGGTTGGGCATGGTGAGCCGTTGCGACGGGTGAGACTCGTGCGAGCGCACAGGAGGTAGTAGTCGTGGAGCGTGTGAACGACGGGGATGCCGAGCGCGCGGCTCGCGGTCCAGATCGCGGTCGTGATCCCCGGGAGCGTGTTCGTGTGGACGAGGTCCGGTGCTGTCTGCGCGAGCAACTCGCGCGCGGCTCGTGGGGCGTATGGGCCGAGCTCGCCGACGCGGTTTGCGATCCGCCGCGGAACGCTGTCGCGCCAGTCCCGCCCGTGCAGGATCGTCGTCGGGACGCCCAGGGGATCGCGGCGCTGGGGAAAGGCGGCGAGCAGCCGGACGTCGTGCCCCCGGTCGCGGAGGCCCGAGCCGAGGTCGACGACGTACCGCTCGGCTCCTCCGGCGGTGACGTCGGCCCCGTTTGCATTGACGAGGAGAATCCTCAAACTGTCACCCGACTCGACGGAAGAGCTCGCAGAGCTCTCGGGCTGTCTTCTCCCACGAGAAGCGAGTGACGGCGAGCCTGCCTCGCTCCCGAAGCTCGTCGCGAAGTTCGACGCTCGCGAAGATCCGCCGCAGTGCCTCGACCCAGTCGTCTCGCGCGTCGAGTGGCAGCAGCAGCGCGCCGTCACCGGCCGTCTCGCGCAGGGCCGGAATGTCGCTGGCGAGCACGGGGCAGTGACGCGCCATCGCCTCGAGCGGCGTGAATCCGAACCCCTCGTAGCGTGAGGGGAGAACAGTTGCTACCGCGGTTCGGTAGAGATCGTCGAGCTCGTCGTCCGTTGCGTCGGGGAGCGTCACAATGCGCTCCCTGGCCGGTGAGGTGTCGATCCGTTTGCGCAGGGACGGGTACCCGTCCGCGGGCCGGCCGGCGAGCACGAGGCGGCCCTGGACGGCCGAACGCTCGAAGACGTCGAGCAGGAAGGGCAAGTTCTTGTGGGACGAGAGGTCACCGACGTAGAGGACGAAGTCTCCATTCGAGCTCGCCGGCGGGGCCGTGGCTTGCGTGCCCGCCTCGAGGCCCGGCCCCGAGTGGATGACGCTGATCCGACCCGGGTCGACGCCGAACCGTGCGACCGCCTCGTCCCTCGAGAAGGCCGAGACGGCGACGACCGCGGCCGACCGGCTCAGGGCCCAAGGCTGGACGAGCTGCTTGTATCC
>DATDDZ010000378.1:0-1596 GCA_036523555.1 Gaiellaceae bacterium | reverse complement strand
CGGATGACTCCTGGACGCGCGAAGAGAACGTCATCGTCGTGATCGAGTCGACCGGCGTGGCGATCCGGTTCCAGGAGGACTTCTCCCAGCTCTGGAAGAAGCGCAGCGTCGGCGCGTCCGGCGGCGTTCCGCCCGACCCGATCCAGGTCGACCAGACGAAGGTGAGCACGTGGTTCTCTCCGAAGCGCGGCGAGAAGCTTGCGCACCGGATCGCCGACCTGATCGGCCGCGCGGAGAAGCGCGTGCGGATCGCGTCCCCGGTGATCACGTCGGGCCCGATCCTCGGCACGCTGGCGGAGGTCGCAGCCGACCGGCGCGTCGACCTCGCCGGGATCGTCGACGCGACTCAGATCGCGGAGGTGCTGCAGCAGTGGCACGAGAACGGAAACGAGTCGTGGAAGACGCCCTCGCTGAAGTTCCTGCTCGACCGCGCGAGCTTTTCTGGCAAGCGGTCGACCCCTTATTCACCCGGCGCGGTGCACGACTACATGCACGCAAAGGTGTCCGTCTGCGACGACACCGTCTTCATCGGGAGCTTCAATCTGTCGCGGGCGGGTGAGACGAACGCCGAGAACGTGGTCGAGATCGAGGACGCCGCCCTCGCCGACCGCATGGCCGGCTTCGTCGACTCGATCCGGAAGAAGTATCCGCCGCTAGCGCTGGACTAGCTCGCGCGGATTCGGCAGCGGCGTGAGCAACGGCTCGACCTTGCTACGCAGGTGCTCGTAATCGGGCGGAAGTGACAGCCGCTCGCCGAGATGCTCGAGGGGCTCGTCGGTCGTGAAGCCCGGCCCGATGGTTGCGATCTCGAAGAGGACGCCGCTCGGCTCGCGGAAGTAGATCGAGCGGAAGTAGAAACGGTCGATTACGGGAGTCGGATGCGCTCCGGACTGCGCGACCCGCTTCTGCCACGCCTCGTGCTCCTCGAGCGAGCACGCCCAGGCGACGTGGTGCACCGACCCCGCACCCTGGATCCCCGGCTCGACCGGCGGCTCGTCGTACGCGTACCAGGAACCGCGGCGCTCGCCTCGGACCTCCCACTCCGCGCTTCCCTTCGGCTCGAACGACAGCGCCTCCTCGAGGAACGCCTTGCTCGGCGCCTCGTCTGCATACGCGCGCACTCCGTCGAACCCCTGGAGGGCGAGCCCGGCGGGAATGTCCGGATGCTCGGCGATGAGCGGTTCGTCGTCGGTCTCGACGTGCGTGATCTCGTACCGGAGCCCCTCGGGATCCTCAAAGCTGATGCGCCCGTCGGCGCGCTCGACGGTGATCTCCTCTCTCTCGAGGCGATCGGCCCAGAAGTCGAGGGCATCGGTCGAGCCGACGCGGAAGACGATCGTGTGCACCATCCCGCGCCCAGCTCGGCCTCGGCGGGCATGGGGGTACTCGAAGAACGTCAGGTCGCTGCCGGCGCTGCCCTTCTCGTCGGCGTAGAACAGGTGGTAGACGGTCGGGTCGTCCTGGTTGACGGACTTCTTCACCAGCCGGAGCCCGAGGACGCGGACGTAGAAGTCGACATTGCCCGGCGCGTCGGCGGTGATGCAGGTGATGTGGTGAATCCCCTCGAACCGCACGCATCGACTCTAGCTCGCCGGT
>DATDDZ010000377.1:0-3081 GCA_036523555.1 Gaiellaceae bacterium | reverse complement strand
GACGGTGACGGGTTACACCACCGGCCTCGTCCGCGAGCTCGGCCTGGAGCCGGCGGACGAGTTCCCCGCGTACATGGACTTCGACTCGTTCCTGCAGTCACCGCCGCAGCCGCTCCCGCAGCACCCCCAAGCGCTCTTCGTCGGCGTTCTCGAGCGCTACAAGAACGTCGACGGCCTCGCCGAGGCATGGCGTCGCGCAGCGGCACGGGTGCCGGGAGCGCGGCTGCGCCTCGTCGGCTCGGGCACTCTCAGGCCGGTCGTGGAGCGCCTCACGCGCGACCTTCCGGATCAGGTGGCCTGGAGCGAGCGGCTGTCGCAAGCCGAGGTGTCCGTTGCGCTCGACGAGTCGACCCTCCTCGTCCTGCCGTCGCGCTCGGAGGGGATGGGCCGCGTCGTGATCGAGGCGTTCTGCCGGGCACGGCCGGTGGTCGGCAGTCGCGTGGGGGGCATCCCCGACCTCGTCCAGGACGGCGTGAACGGCCTCCTGGTCGAGCCGGGCGACATCGCTGCACTTGCAAGCACCCTCGAGCGGGTGCTCACCGACGGGGAGCTGGCCGAGCGACTCGCCGCCGGAGCGCACGCGAGCGCGGGGCTCTGGACGATCTCGCCCGAGGAGTTCGCGGCCCGCCTGCGCAGCCTGGTCGACTCTCTAAGCTGAGTGGCCATGGACGCTTCACGTCTCAAGCAGGTTTTGAAGAACTCCGTGTACCGGACGATCGGCGAGACGGCCGCGGCCGTCGGTGCCGCCGGCAACGGCGACCGGAGCCTGCGCGTGCTCATGTACCACAAGGTCAACGACGTGCCCGGCAACCCGCTGACGATGCCGGTCTCGCTTTTCGACGAGCAGATGGACCAGCTGCGCGAGCTCGGCTACACGGTCGTGGGGCTCGACGACGTGATCGCGCACTACGTCGAACAGGCGCCCCTGCCCCCGCGGGCCGTGCTGATCACGTTCGACGACGGCTATCACGACAATCTCGACAACGCGGCTGTGATCCTGCACAAGTACGGGTACCCCGCCGTCCTGTTCGTGCCGATCGGCTATCTCGACGACCGTCATCCCTTGCCGCACGACGAGCGCCTGGCATCGGAGGGCATCCTCAACCCGACCGTGGACTGGGACGAGCTCGCCGACCTGGAGCGCAAGGGAATTCGCATCGAGTCGCACGGGATCTCGCACCGCCCGCTTGCCGACCTCGAGGTCGACGAAGCGGCCCGCGAGATCACGCTCTCCAAGCTGCGGCTCGAGGAGCAGCTCGGCCGGCCCGTGAGAGCGTTCTCGTACGTGAAAGGCTCGGAGGCGCACTACAAGCCCGTCCACCTCTCTCTCGTGCGCCAGGCCGGGTACGACGTCGCGTTCACCGCTGTCTCGGGTGGAAACTCGCAGGACACCGACCCGTTGCAGCTGCGCCGCTACAACATCGAGCCGTATCCGTCGCGAACGTTCGAGCTCGTCCTCGCGGGCGCGTGCGACCTGATCGCGTTGAAGGACACGGTCAGCGGCACGCACGCGCGACGGCTCTTCAACGCGGCGCTCGGCACGTCGACCAAGTAGGTGTCCGGCTACGAGCTGGCGGCCTACGAGCCGGCGCAGCGGGAGGATTACCTCCGGCTCCTGCGCGACGCCTGGGGCGACGGAGCCCTCACCGGCGCGGAGTTCGACTGGTGGTTCTCGCGGAATCCGGCCGGGTCGCTGATGTCGGTGGCGCGCGCGGACGGAAGCGTGATCGGCGTCGCGTCCCACTCCCTCTACCGGATGAAGCTCGGCGGCCGCGAACGCCTCGCGACGTTCTCGGTTCATGCGACGACGACGCCGGCTGCGCGGGGTAAGGGAGTGTTCGTCGGGCTGGAGCGGAAGCACGAGGCCGAGGCGGAGGCTCGAGGGGCTGCCGTCGTGCTCGCGTTCGCGTCCGCGCCGACGGCGCCGCTCTTCCTCGGCCCGCTCGGCTGGACGGCGATCGGCCGCCCGCGCATCTGGGCGCGGCCGTTGCCGCGAGCTTCCCTCCGCCTCGGCCGCGCAGAGGTGGTCGAGAGGTTCGACTTCGACGGTGACGCCGCGGCGCATTGGCCGAACCACATCGTGCGGGACGCGAATTACCTCAACTGGCGTTACCTCGATTCCCCGCGCGACTATGTCGCGTATCGCAACGAAGAGGGTTATGCGGTGCTCGGTCACAAGCGTCACCGCGGGCAGGCGATCGCCCTGGTCGCCGACCTCGTCGGCCCGGTCGGCCCGCTCCTCCGCGCGTGCGTCGCGGGAGTGAAGCCCGGGACGCGCGCACTGTTCGCGCTCCCCGGTCCGAGGGATCGCGCCAGCTACGCGGCCGCCGGTTTCGTGCCGACGCCGATGACGCTGAACTTCATGGGCAAGGCGCTCGCGGGCGACCTCGACACCGATCCCGCGCGGTGGCGCTTCACCCTCGGCGACACCGACTTCTTTTGAACCGTCTGGTCTTCATCACCCAGAGCGTCGACCCGGACCATCCGGTCCTGGCCGCGACGATCCCCAAGATCCGGGCGCTCGCGGCCCGGGTCGACGAGGTGGTCGTGCTCGCCCAGCAGGCCGCCGGCAGGACCGGGCTGCCCTCGAACGTCGACGTTCGCACGTTCGGCAGCAGATCGCAGCTCGGGCGGGGTCTGCAGTTCGAGCGCCGGCTGGCCCGCGCTCTTCCGGCGGACGCCGTCGTCGCGCACATGATCCCGCTCTACGTCGTGCTGGCGGCTCCGCTCGTCCGACCGAGGAGGATTCCCTTGCTGCTCTGGTACACGCACTGGAAAGCGTCGTCGCAGCTGCGCGTGGCCGAGAAGCTCGCGACAGGGATCGTGAGCGTCGATCGACGCTCGTTCCCGCTCGCCTCGCCGAAGGTCAGGCCGATCGGTCACGGTATCGACGTGAGCGAATTCGCCTGCACCGACCGCGAGGCCGACACGGGGCTCCGTGCGCTCGTCCTCGGCCGCTACTCGCCGGCGAAGGGGATCGAGGTGATCCTCCGCGCCGCGAAGGAGGTCGAGGGCGTCGAGGTCGAGCTCCACGGTGTCGCGCTCAACGAGCTCGAGCGGCGGCACCGGCGCGAGCTCGAA
>DATDDZ010000376.1:0-6478 GCA_036523555.1 Gaiellaceae bacterium | reverse complement strand
CGTGCCGCTGATCCTGCTTGCCTCGAACGGCTCTCCGGCCCTGCTGGAGGAGGCGCTCGAGCACGACGTCGCCGACGTCCTGCTGTTGCCGCAGCTGACCGACAACGTGGCCTTCGCGATCCGCAAGGCCGGCCACGTCGGCAAGCGGCTGACCGGGACGAGCCGCCGCCACGGCCGGATCGTGACGGTCTTCTCGCCCAAGGGCGGGACGGGCAAGACCGTCACCGCTACGAACCTTGCCGCGGCCTGCGCGAAGTTCGAGGGGCGCAAGACCTTGCTCCTCGATCTCGACCTGCAGTTCGGCGACGCGGCAATCATGCTCGGCGTCGAGCCGGAGAAGACGATCTACGACCTGGTCGTCGCTCCGGGCGAGCTCGATACGGAGAAGCTGGCCGGCTACACGACGAAGCACGCGTCGGGGCTCGAAGTGCTCCCGGCGCCGCTCCGGCCGGAGGACGCCGAGCTCGTGACCGAGGCAAAGCTCGGCCGGCTGCTCGAGGTCGCACGGGAGTCGTTCGACGTTATCGTCGTCGACACGTCCCCGTTCTTCCACGGGCCGATGCTCGCGACCCTCGATCGCACGGACGAGCTCTTGCTCCTGTGCGCACTCGACGTCCCGACCCTGAAGAACCTGCGCCTGGCGTTGCAGACGCTCGACCTGCTGTCGTTCCCGAAGCAGCGCGTCGGCATCGTCCTCAACCGTGCCAACTCCAAGGTCGGCATGAAGCCGAACGAGGTCGAAGGCGCGCTCGGGATGAAGGTTCGCTTCGAGGTGCCGTCCGACCGGTCCGTGCCGCTGACAGTGAACCGCGGCATCCCGGTCGTGCTGGCCGAGGAAGGCGCCGACGTCTCCAAGGCGATCAAGTCGATGGCGAAGTCGCTCTTCGCCGCACCGAAGGAGCAGGGCAAGAAACGGCGGCTCATGCCGGCTCTGGCGAGGTCATAAGCCATGGGCCTCCACGACCGACTCAGAACCTCCAACGGAGGCGGCTCGGGCGCGACCGCTGAGGCGCTGCTCAATGGCGGCTCCAGGCTCGAAGCACCGGAGTCGTCGGCGGTGCACGACCCGTACGGCGAGCTCAAGACCCGGATCCACCACGCGTGCATCGCCACGCTGGGGGCCGAGCTCTTCAAGCGGGAAGCGACGGGCGACATCACCGAGCGCGTCACGCGTGCGGTCACCGAGCAGCTCGTGCTCGACCGGACGCCGCTGACGCGCGAGGAGCGACGCCAGATCATCCGTGAGCTCACGGACGACATCCTCGGCTACGGGCCGCTGGAGCCGTTCCTGCGCGACGACACCGTGACCGAGGTCATGGTCAACGCGCACGACCGGATCTACATCGAGCGGCTGGGCAAGATCGAGCGGACCCAGGCCACGTTCGTCGACAACTCGCATCTGCTGCGCATCATCGACAAGATCGTCTCCCAGATCGGCCGGCGGGTCGACGAGGCGTCGCCCATGGTGGACGCCCGTCTCCCCGACGGGTCACGCGTGAACGCGATCATCCCGCCGCTGGCCCTCAAGGGCCCGACGCTCACGATCCGGAAGTTCTCGCGCGACCCGTACACGATGAACGACCTCATCTCGTTCGGGTCGATCTCGCCGCGAGCGGCCCAGTTCCTCGCCGCCTGCGTGAAGGGAAAGCTGAACATCCTCATCTCCGGCGGTACCGGTACCGGTAAGACGACGACACTCAACGCGATGTCGGCGTTCATCCCGGGCGACGAGCGCATCGTCACGATCGAGGACGCGGCCGAGCTGCAGCTTCAGCAGGAGCACGTGATCACGCTCGAGTCGCGGCCCCCGAACATCGAGGGCCAGGGCGAGATCCGCATTCGCGAGCTCGTCCGCAACGCGCTGCGCATGCGGCCTGACCGGATCATCGTCGGCGAGGTTCGAGGCGCTGAGACCCTGGACATGCTCCAGGCGATGAACACGGGCCACGAGGGCTCGCTCACGACGATCCATGCCAACTCGCCGAGGGACGCCCTGTCCCGGCTCGAGACGCTCGTGATGACCGCCGGCGTGGAGCTGCCGCTTCGTGCTATCCGCGAGCAGGTCTCCAGTGCGTTCGACCTGCTCGTGCAGATCACCCGTCTCGTCGACGGCTCCAGGCGGATCTCGCACATCACCGAGGTGCTCCGGATGGAGTCGGACGTCATCACGCTGCAAGAGGTCTTCCTGGCGAAGCCGCCGGATGAGGGCGAAGCAGCGGCGGCGTCCGGCACGATCCGGCTGCTCTCTCCGCTCGCCTGCACGGGGCTCAAGCCCAACTTCCTCGACAAGATGGCGACGAACGGCGTCGTCCTGCAGCCGAGCTTCTTCACGACCGAGGACACTGAGACAGCCGCGATGGGCGTCGGCCACCAAGCATCGAAGTTCAAGGGGGCATTTCAGTGAGACGCACCCGGCTGATACTGGCCGGGATCGCGATTCTCGTCCTCGCTCTCCCGGCCGCCGCAGCGGCGACGGTCAACCTGAGTGGGCTGGACCAGAGCGCGTACCCGACCATCCGTGCATCAGTGGTCTCCGGCAACGGGATCCGGCAGGCTCCTGCCGTTACCGAGAACGGCGTTCCGGTCTCGGACCTGCAGGCCCAGAACCTCGGCCGTTCGAAGGCGATCGCGATGCTCGTCGACCGCTCGCAGTCGATGCGGGGAGCGCCGCTTGCCGACGCGAAGTCGGCGGCGCGCACCTTCGTGCAGTCGAAGCAGTCCTCCGACGAGATCGCCGTGATCGCGTTCGGCTCGCACCCCGCGACGCTATCTCCGTTCTCGACCGCGTCGATCGACTCGGACGTAGCGCTTGCCCATCTCAAGACCGACGCGGTCAAGGGAACGGCTCTGTACGACAGCATCGTGTCGGCGGCCCAGCAACTCCAGGGGAACCCGCTCCCCGGGCGCGTGATCATCGTCCTCACCGACGGTGCTGACAACGCCAGCAAGACGAATCTGAACGGAGCCGTCGCCGCCGCCCGGAAGGCGAACGTCGCCATCTACGCGATCGGCATCGAGGGTCAGGGCTTCACCTCCGATCCGCTCGTCCAGCTCTCGAACGCCACGGGCGGGCGGTACTTCAGCGCCTCTTCGACGTCCGCTCTTCGAGGGGTCTACGCGACGATCGCGGACACGCTCAAGCGCACGTGGCGCATTCAGTACGTGACGTCGGCTCGGCCCGGGGATGAGATCAACGTCAACGCGGCGGTCGTCGGCGAGGGGTCGTCGGCGAAGTCGTTGAAGATCAGCGGCACTGCCGTGTCCCCGCCTTCGAGCCTGCTCCCGAAGGGTTTCTTCGGGCCTGGCGGTCCCTTCGCCATCGCGCTCGCGGTCGCTGTGCTCGTGCTGTTCGCGGCCCTGTTCTTCCTCGCCGGCATCAGGGGCTCGTGGGTGCGCACCCGGATCTCGGCTCACGTCGGAGAGACCAAGGGCTCGAGCAAGGAGCTCCGCAAGCAGCGCCGCACCGAGGCCCTGACCCGGCTCTTTGCCGCCACCGAGGGCGCCTTCGGCAACCTCAAGCAGTGGCGCTGGATCGGCCGCATGCTCGAGCGCGCCGATGTCCCGCTCAGAACGGTCGAGTTCTTCTGGATCTCGGTCGCGGCGGCTCTGGGGATGGCGATAGTCGCGTTCGCGCTCGGCGTCTCGCCGATGTTCGGGGTCGTGCTGGTCGCCATCGCGGGCGCGATTCCGTTCGCATGGGTCTGGTTCAAGATGCGGAAGCGCATGAAGGCCTTCGAGGACCAGCTCCCCGACTTCCTCATCACGATTGCGGCCTCGCTGAAGGCCGGGCATTCGTTCAAGCAGGGCCTGAACGCCGTGGTGGACGAGGGACAGCCGCCGGCGAGCCAGGAGATCAAGCGCGTCCTGACCGAGACCTCGTTGGGCCGGCAGATGGAAGACGCGCTCTCGGACATGGCCGAGCGGGTCGGCTCGAAGAACTTCGAGTTCGCGATCACGGCCGTGACGATCCAGCGGCAGGTCGGTGGATCGCTCGCGACGCTGTTCGACATGGTCGGGGACATGGTCCGCCAGCGTCAGCAATTCGCGCGCAAGATCAAGGCCCTCACGGCGATGGGGCGAATGTCGGCCTACACGCTGATCGGAATCCCGTTCTTCATCGCGGGCGTGTTCACGCTCATCAATCGCTCCTACATGCGCCCGCTCTACTTCAGTTCGACCGGACACATGCTGATCCTGATCGGGCTCTGCATGATGGCGTTCGGATCTCTCATCCTCAAGAAGATCGTCTCCTTCAAAGGTTGATGCCATGCTGCTGATAATCGCCATCGCAACCATCGGCGCTGCTGCGTTCTACTTCGCAGAGGTCGCCACCGCACCGATGCGGACCCGCCGCGAGCTCGTGCACCGCGCGACGAGCTACGGGCGTGTCAACCAGGTGACCGGCAAGGAGCTCGCCCGCTTCCGCGAGCGTGCTCTGGCCCCGTTCGTCGCCAAGGCCGCCGCCGTCATGCTGCGCGTCAACCCGAAGACGACGACGGCGTCAGTCGGAAAGAAGCTGATGGCCGCCGGGATGCGCAACACGTCACCGACGACCTTCATCGGGATCAAGGGCCTCCTGGGGGCAGGCGGGCTCGTGCTCGGCCTGGTCTTCGGAGGAGCGGCGGCCCCGAGCCTTGCGCCGCTGGCCGGCCTGTTCGTGGCCTTGATCGGCTTCATGGCGCCAAGCTATGTCCTCAACAGCCGTCTGCGCCGCCGCCAGGCGGTGGTCGCCGCGGCGCTGCCCGACGCCCTCGACCTGCTCTCCGTGAGCGTCGAAGCGGGGCTCGGGTTCGACGGAGCGGTGCAGAAGCTGACCGAGCACATGGAGGGACCGCTCATCGAGGAGTTCGACTTCGCCCTCGGTGAGATGAGAATCGGCGAGAGCCGGCAGGATGCGCTGAAGAAGATGGCCGAGCGGAGCGCGTCTCCCGAGATGTCGAGCTTCGTACGGGCGATCATCCAGGCCGACCAGCTCGGTATTTCACTCGGGCGAATCCTCCGGGTTCAGGCGGGCGACTCCCGACTCAAGCGCCAGATGCTTGCCGAGGAGAAAGCGATGAAGGCGCCCATCAAGATGCTGTTCCCGACGGTGCTCTTCATCTTCCCCGCGATGTTCCTCGTCGTTCTCGGCCCCGCCTTCCTCAACCTCGCCAAGGTCTTCGGATAGGCGACAGACAGCCCCGGATGACTCCAGGCCACGGCACCGAAGGGGGGTTCGGCTCCGGTCTTCGCGCCAAGCTCACGGCGAATGAGGATCCGGGTCGCGCTTCGCCCAACGACCCGATCGTCGATGCGGACGCGTCGACGGCCGGCCTGGAACGAGACGACCTCTTCGCCGACGGGCTCAACGGCGGCGTCTTCGGGCTCGAGCCCGAGCCGCCGCAGCCCTCCCTCAGCGGGCACAACGGGCACCGTGGAACGCAAGCCGAGGACGACCGGCGTGAGCTCGAGTTGGAGGAGCAGGCCGCGGTCCTCGCCAGGCGGGCGTCGGAGCTCGCGTCGACCGAGCTCGAGCTCGAGAAGCGAGAGGAGCAGATCGCAGCCCGGCTCGCGGAGCTCGCCGGCGCGCTCGAAAGGCAGGAGGAGCTCGACGACGCGGCGGCGCGCCTGCGCGAGCGGGAGCAGCTCGTCGAGCAGCGGCTCGAGGAGCTGACGGCGAATGAGGAGAAGCGCCTCGAGGCCGCGAAGGAGCTCGAGCGAACCAGGGAGAGCCTCGCCGTCCGCGAGCGTCAGCTGCGCGAGGAGGAGGCACGGATCGCGAGCGGGATCCAGCAGGCGGAGGCGGGACAGGCCCAGATCAGCCGCACGGTCCAGGAGAGCGAGGCGAAAGTTCGAGCCGCGGAGGACAAGGCGAAGTCGCTCGAACGGGAGCTTGCCGAACGCGAGAAGAAGCTCGCGGCCGTCGAGCAGCAGGCGAAGCAAGTCGACGCCAAGCTCGAGGCGCGTGAGAAGCAGCTCGTCAGGCGAGAGCAGGAGCTTGCGAGCAAGAACGGCCGGGGCGAAAAGGAGTTGTCGACGCGCGCGAAGGAGCTCGACCGGCGAGAGCTGGAGCTGTCCACGAGGGCGAGCGAGCTCGCCGCGAGCCTGGAGCAGCTCAGGCAGGAAGCCGACGAGCGCGAGGGCGCCGCGCTGCTCGAGCAGAAGCTCGCCGAGAAGTCCGCCTCGCTCGCCAGCGCCGAGGAACGGCTCGAACAGCGCGAGCGGGAGCTCGAGCGGAAGCTCCAGGAGCTCAACGCAGACGAGGCCAGGCGCGCGGCCGCGTCCGAGGAGCTCCAGCGGAAGCTCGCCGAGGTCGCAGAGCGCGACCGCGAGCTGACCGCGGCGGAGGCGAAGATCGCGAGCACAGTCGCTGCGGCCGACAGCGATCACGCCCAGCGGGCGCGTGCATTGCGGGAGAACGAGGAGAAGCTTCGGGCGGAGCAGGCCGAGGCAGCGTCGCTGCAACAGAGGCTGGCCGAGCGCGAGGAGACGGTGGCCG
>DATDDZ010000375.1:0-4993 GCA_036523555.1 Gaiellaceae bacterium | reverse complement strand
CGCGCCGCTTCGACCGCTGTTCCCGCGGCGAGCCGCGCTGCTTCGGCCGTGGTCGCGCTTGCCGGTGTGTCCGGATCGAGCCACACCGGATCCCGGATGGCCAGCACCGCCGCGAGATGCTCGCCACGGTGGCAGCGCAGGATCTCCTCGTCGGTCGCCGGCCTGCCCTCCCCCCAGGTCTCGAGCCTGGACAGCGCAGCGGGTATCCGTCGGGGCGACTCCGGATGCGAGCCCGTCGGGTGGAGGGTCGCCAGCGCCGGATGGCTGAGGACGTCGATCCGGGTGTCCTATCCCGCCAGGGCGGCGGCCCGCTCGGCGACGGCGTTCAACCCGAGGTCTCTGAGAGTGGACGACGCCTCCGCCCAGTTCGGCGTTTGCTCTGCGAGGGGAGGTATCGGGGCGGAGGCGTCGAGAGTCGCCATTCGCCGGTAGAGGCGCAACTCCTCCGCCTGTGCGCCGAATCGGCCCGCCGCGAGGAGCTCGTCCAGCGTCCCGTACTCGGCCAGGAGGCTTGCGGCGGTCTTCGGGCCTACTCCTCGTGCCCCGGGGATGCGGTCCGACGGATCGCCGCGAAGCGCGATGAAGTCCGGCACCTGGGCCGGGTCGACCCCGTAACGCTCGCGCACCTCTGCAGGGCCGATGCGCGCCAGCTCGCTCACGCCGCGAATCGGCTGCAGGATGGTCGTGCGATCGCTTGCGAGCTGGAACGAATCCCGGTCAGAGGTCGCGACGACCGAGCTTCCTCCTCGCTCCTCCTCCTGGTGGACCGCCGCCGCCAGGAAGTCGTCGGCCTCGTAGCCCGCCGCCTTCCCGGCTGCAAAGCCGAAGGACCGGACGAGGTCGGGGAGGAGGTCGAGTTGCTCGAGCAGCGCGTCGTCGAACTCACGACCACTCTGGTAACCCGCGAACGCCTCGTGACGGTAGGTCGGCACATCGAGGGTGTCCCAGCCGACGAAGACGGCGCGGGGCTCCTCCGCCTGCCAGAGGCGCATCAGGAAGTTCGAGAAACCGACGAGCGCATTGGCGGGTCGCCCGTCCGCGCGCTTCATGGACTTCGGGAGCGCGTGATACGCGCGGTGCGTGAGCGAGTCGCCGTCGATGACGAGGAGGGGCCGGATCACAGCTCCTTCTCGAGCCGCTCGATTTCGGCGATCAGCCGCTGGGTCGCTTCATGGGCCGCCTCGGATGGGTCCAGGCCTCCGAGGTCGTCAAGCGCGAGGGGCTTGCCGTAGCGCACGCGCAGAGGGCCGAGCCTCGAGAGCCGGTCCGTTCCCGAGAGCGCGGCCGGGACGAGCGGCACTCCTGCCTGGAGCGCGATCCGCGCCGCTCCGGTGTGAGCCCTAGGCTGATACCGCTTCACGATCCCCTTCCGCTGTCTCGTCCCGTGCGGGAACATGGCGATGACGTGCCCCTCGCGGGCGAGCGCGACGGCCGTGTTGATCGCCTCGATGTCGCGCTCGCCGCGCCTCACGGGAAAGCCGCCGCCGGCGTCGATCACGTACCGGAGCGGCCACCAGTAGAGCTCCGACTTGGCCATGAACCGGAGGAATCGCTTGGGCCAGAGCGGGACGGCCAGGGGCCAGGGGTCGAAGTTCGAGACGTGATTCGCGGCCAGGACGTAACCGCCCGAGGCGGGGAGATTCTCCTTCCCCTCCGCGCGCAGTCGATACAACCAGCGGAGCACCGGCCAGGAGACTCCGCCGAGGAACACGTAGAAGAGACTGGGCCTCACATGGCCAAGTATCCCCGGCTGGAGATCCCGAAGCCGCTCGCTAAGGTGTCCCGGATGCCAAAGACGCTCGTCATTGCAGAAAAGCCCTCAGTCGGACGCGACCTCGCGGGCGCGCTCGACGGCCCCTTCCAGCGCCGCAAGCTCGAGGACATCAAGCCGAAGCGCGGCAAGAAGGCGGCCGAGGAGACGAACGAGGAAGTCGTCGAGGCCGCGAAGTCGAAGACCCGGTCACGTGCCAGGGAGGAAGCGGTGTTCCTTGAATCCGACGACTACGTGATCACGTGGGCGGTCGGGCACCTCGTTCAGTTGGCCGAGCCGGAGGAGTACGACGAGAAGTGGAAGAAATGGCGCCTGGACGACCTGCCGATCGTCCCGCCCAACGGCTTCAAGCTGGTTCCGCGCGACGCCAAGTCGAAGAAGCAGCTGAAGCTGATCGAAACGCTCCTCAAGCGCGAGGACGTCGACCGGATCATCAACGCCTGCGACGCGGGGCGCGAGGGCGAGCTGATCTTCGCCTACGTCTACGAGTCCGTCTTCGGTGCCTCCTCGTCCAGCCAGGACGCTCCGAAGCCGGTCGAGCGCCTCTGGATCTCGTCGATGACGAAGCAGGCGATCCGCGAAGGCTTCTAGCGGCTCCGCCCGGGGGCGCAGATGCTGCCGCTCGAGGAGGCCGCCCGCTCCCGGTCGGAGGCGGACTGGCTCGTCGGCATGAACGCGACGCGGGCCGCCACCATCCGCGGCCGAGCGTGGGTCGGCGGCGTCGTCTCTCTCGGACGCGTCCAGACGCCGACGCTCGCCATGATCGTCAAGCGCGAGCGCGAGATCCAGGCCTTCGTCCCCGAGCCGTACCGCCTCGTGCACGGGACGTTCCAGCCTCCCTACCAGGGGCTCTGGTTCGAGGGGGACGAGACGCGGATCTTCGGAGAACTGGAGCGCGCCGACCGGATCGTCGCCAAAGTCTCTGGCCAGGACGGGACGATCGAGAAGGTCGAGCGGAAGGAGCAGTCCGAGCGCGCGCCCCTCCTCTACGACCTCACGTCGCTCCAGCGCGACGCGAACCGCCGGTACGGGTTCTCCGCCCGCCGCACACTGCAGGCCGCACAGTCGCTGTACGAAGGCAAGAAGGCGATCACGTACCCACGCACATCCTCGCGCTACCTGTCCGGTGACATGGTCCCACAGCTGAAGCCGACGGCCGCCACCCTGCAGCCGGTCGCCGAGTATCGGTCCGCGGCCGAGTACGTCGTCGGCCTCGACCAACTGCCGCTCCAGCGCGTTGTCAACGACGCGAAGGTCGACGACCACCACGCCATCATCCCGACCGACGTCGAGCACGACATGGAGGCGCTCACCCCGGACGAGCGCCGCGTGTTCGACCTGGTTGCCCGCCGCTTCCTGTCGGTCTTCCATCCACCCGCCCGCTACGCGAGGACGACGGTGGTCACGGTGATCGAGGAAGAGCGGTTCAGAACGCGGGGCAAGGTCACGCTCGAGGCCGGGTGGCGCGCCGTCTACGGCGTCGAGCCGGACCACGAGCGGCAGTCCGAGGACGAGTCGGAGGGCGGCGAGATCCCGGTGTTGAAGGAGGGTCAGACGGTGCGTTGCATCGCGGCGGAGATCGAGGAGAAGATGACGAAGCCTCCGCCTCGCTACACGGAGGCGACGCTGCTGTCGGCGATGGAGACCGCCGGAAAGCTCATCGACGACGAGGAGCTTCGCGAAGCGATGAAGGCGTCGGGTCTCGGGACCCCGGCGACACGAGCCGAGACAATCGAGACGCTGATCCGCCGGGAGTACATCGAACGCGTCGGCAAGGACCTTCAGGCCACGCCGAAGGGGATCCAGGTCGTGACCATGCTCGAGGAGCACAAGCTGACCTCGCCCGAGCTGACCGGTGACTGGGAGCACAAGCTCTCCGATATCGAGCACGGCCGCGGCGACCGAGAGGCCTTCATGAAGGGGATCGCCGATTTCGCCAAGGAGACGGTCGACCAGATCGCCGCGCTGGACAAGGAAAAGCTTCGTCCCGAGCGGGTCGAGCTGGGCCTCTGTCCACGGTGCGGCGCCGTGACGGGGGAGATCATCAAGGAGAACTCCAAGGCCTACGGGTGCACCAGCTGGAAGAGCCGCGAGGAGCCTGGCTGCGGGTTCGTGATCTGGAAACGGGTCGCCAGCCGCACGCTCACCCCGGAGGTCGCGAGGCAGCTCCTCGAGGAACGTCGGACCCGGGAGGTACTCTCCGGCTTCCGCTCACGAAACGGCAAACCTTTTCGTGCGCGGCTCGTCTTGAACGACGAGGACAAGATCGAGTTCGAGTTCCCCGTTCGCGCGCAAACCAAAGAGCCTGCGGCGACGGAATAACAGAGGGCACGGTCTCGTTTCCGTCGTATGACCCCGCGGGGACGGTTATGCCTGGAAAGACAAGGGAACTCCACCTAGAGTACGAAGGTTGGCTGCGAATCGCGAAGTGGGACCCGAAAGGAACACTTGACCCAGAATCAGCTGCATGAACTCCTAGATTCGGACCAGGCCAAGGTGCTCGTCGAGGGCGCCGAGGAGCGGGGATATCTCGAGCCGGCCGAGCTCGAGGCCTTCTCCCTCGAGCACGACCTGAACGAGGCCGAGGTCGAGGAGCTGACCCGAGAGCTCGAGCGCATCGGGCTCGAGGTACGTCAGCCCGCCGCCGAGGTCGAGAAGGAGAAAGAGGAGAAGAAGCCCGAGCCCGCCGAGCCCCACGTGCTCTCCGGATCGGCTGACAGCCTCCAGCTCTTCTTGGCCGACGTCGGCCGCCACAAGCTGCTCACCGCTGCGGAGGAGGTCACGCTCGCCAAGGCGATCGAGCGGGGTGACCCGACTGCGAAGCGGCGGATGATCGAGTCGAACCTTCGGCTCGTCGTCTCCATTGCCAAGGGCTACCGCGGGCTCGGCGTGCCGTTCCTGGACCTGATCCAGGAGGGGACCCTCGGTCTCAACCGCGCGGTCGAGAAGTTCGACTGGCGTCGCGGCTACAAGTTCTCGACCTACGCCACGTGGTGGATCCGCCAGGCGGTCCAGCGCGCGGTCGCGAACCAGGCCAAGACGATCCGCGTCCCGGTGCACGTGCACGAGCGCCGGCAGCGGCTCGGGCGGGCCGCCGCACGGCTTCAGCTCGAGCTGGGCCGGGAGGCGACGCCGGAGGAGCTGGCCGCCGCCACGGGCCTCGCCCAGGAGCACGTCGACGAGGCGCTCGGCGCGGCCGACGCCTCGCGCTCGCTGAACCAG
>DATDDZ010000374.1:0-5902 GCA_036523555.1 Gaiellaceae bacterium | reverse complement strand
CTCGCGGCAGTCGCGCTCGCGCTGAGGAAGCGCGACGTCGCGGCCGGCGTCGTCTGGATGCTGGCCGCGGCCGTCAAGGTCCCCGCGCTGCTCCTGTTCGGGCTCGAGCTCGTGCGGTCGCGCCGAGCGGTCTGGCTCGGGGCCGCTGTCGCTGCGGTGGCCGTCTCGATCGCGGCGACGGCCGCGTTCGGCACCGCCTGGCTTTCGGCCCTCGTCGGGATCGGCAGCCGCGAGTCGAAATACGCGCTCCCCGTCCGGCTCGAGCAGCTGGGCGTCCCCGACCGCGTGGCCCACACGCTCGCGATCGTCGCGCTCGTCGGCGTCGGCGCCTGGCTGCTCCGGCTGGCCCGGCATGACCGCCCGCGCCTCGCACTCGGCGCTTGCCTGCTCGTGCTCACCAGCCCGTGGCTCCTTCCCTGGTACGCGACGTGGCCTGTTGCGCTTGCGGCGGTCGAGGAGGACGCGCTCGCGCAGGCGCTGGCGCTGTCGGTGGCGGCTTATCTGCTGCCGGCGCGCATTCCGTTCTAGAGAGCTCCAGAGGTCATGACACGACGACTTTGTACGTCACCGACTTGTACGCCTTCCGCGTCTCGCCCTTCGTGAGACCGTACGCCAGGGTCACCCGCCCCTTCCCAAAGGCCTTGTAGATCACGATCACCGTCTTCCCGACCGTCCCTTCGGACACCTGGCGAGCGATGGCGGGGTCGACTCTCCGCGCGAGACGCCAGACGAGCCCGGACGAGCTCGCCTGAGCGGGAAGTGCGATCGCAACGAGTGTCCCCCCGATTCACGCCGACGCTCGTGACCTGTCCCGACGGGAGCGGGCCGACAGGTGGAGCGCTTGCCGCTGCGGAGCCGACGAGCGACACCGCACTCGCGAGCGCCGCCGGAACAATCAGGTGCTTGACCATGACCCTCCTTCGTTTCGTCTCTCAGAGCTCGAGCCCGACGTAGTTCTCGGCCAGGCTCGCCGCCGCTGACTGCGACGACGTCACATAGCGAAGCTGCGAAAGCTGCAGCTGGAGGTCGAACGGGTCGTCACCCGGGGGACGGTGCAGCATGGACGTCATCCACCACGAGAAATGCTCGGCTCGCCACACACGCCGCAGGCAGTTCGCGGAGTACGCATCGAGCAGCGCCTCACTCCCCGTCCGGTACCAGCTCACGAGCGCCTCCGCGAGCAGCCGGACGTCCGCGATCGCGAGATTGAGGCCCTTCGCACCCGTCGGCGGCACGATATGGGCGGCATCGCCGGCCAGGAAGAGCCGCCCATGCTGCATCGGCTCGACGACGAAGCTGCGCATGCCGGTGACGCCCTTCTCCAGGATCGGCCCCTCGGCGAGCGTCCAGCCCTCGAAGCCGAGGCGGGCCTGCAACTCAGCCCAGATCCGGTCGTCGGGCCACTCGTCGAGATCCTCGTCCGGCGTGCACTGCAGGTAGAGCCGGCTCAGCTCGGGCGAGCGCAGGCTCAGCAGCGCGAAGCCGTGCTCGTGGTGCGCATATACGAGCTCGTCGTTGGACGGCGCGACCTGAGCGAGGATCCCGAGCCAGCCGAACGGGTACTCGCGCGTGAACGCGCTCAACACGCCGTCGGGAATGCTCGGCCTGCAGATGCCGTGGAAGCCGTCGCACCCTGCGACGACGTCGCACGTCAGTTCGCGCTGCCCGCCGTCGTAACGAAAGTGGATGCGCGGCGCGGTGGAGTCGAGATCGTGGACGCTGACTCCGTCGACCTCGAACAGGAGCGGCAGGCCGCTCCCGAGCCGTGCGGCGATCAGGTCCTTCACGACCTCCGTCTGGCCGTAGATGACGATCGTGCGGCCCCCGGCGAGCTCGGTGAGCGGGATGCGGTGACGCTCGCCGTCGAACTGCAGCTCGATCCCGTGGTGGACGATCCCCTCGCGTTGAAGCCGCTCGCCGACGCCGGCGCCCACGAGGAGGTCCGCGGTGCGCTGCTCGAGCACGCCGGCGCGGATGCGGTGCTCGACGTAGTCGCGGCTGCGGTTCTCGAGCACGACCGACTCGATCCCCTCGAGCTCGAGCAGCCGTGCGAGCGTCAGGCCCGCGGGCCCGGCGCCGACGATGCCGACCTGCGTGCGCTCCGCCTTCACCCTTCTGCGAGAACGCGCTGGAAGACGGCGAACGCGCTGTTCGCCGCCGGTACGCCGCAGTAGACAGCGCACTGCAGCAGGACTTCCTTGATCTCCTCGGGCGTGAGCCCGTTCCGTCGAGCCGCACGGATGTGCAGCTCCAACTCGTCGAACCGGCCGAGCGCGACGAGCGCCGTCAGCGTGATGCAGCTCCGCGTGCGGCGGTCGAGGCCGGGCCGCGCCCAGATCTCGCCCCAGGCGTACCGCGTGATGAAGTCCTGGAAGTCCGCAGTGTGCTCGTTCGTCCACTCGATCGCCCGGTCCACGTGCTCGTCGCCGAGGACCTCGCGGCGGATCTTCATGCCGCGCTCATGCGTCTCGTCGCTCATGCCGCGAGGTGCTCTAGAAGGACGTTGTTGAAGACGTCCGGACGCTCGACGTTGACGAAGTGACGGACGCCGTCGATGACGTGAAGCCGCGCAGCAGGGATCTCGGCGGCGATCGCTCCGAGCTCGGTCGGCGGTGTCGACGGATCGTCGGCACCGGCGATCGCGAGCGTTGCCGCCCGAATCGAGCCGAGCGTGCCGCGAGCGTCCCAGACCCGCAGCGCCTCGCAGCAGTCCGCGTAGCCCTCGTCGGGGGTCGAGACCAGCATCTCGCGGTAGCGTCGCACGTCGGGGAAGCCGGGCGTGAACCAGCGCTCGAGCACGGCGTCCGCGATCGCCTCGACTCCTTCGCTTCGCACCGTCTCTGCACGATCCTCCCAGGACTCCGGCGTCGCGAAGCGGAGCGACGTGCAGCAGAGGACGAGGCGCTCGACCCGCCCCGGTGCGTCACGGGCGAGCGCCATGCCGACCGCACCGCCGAGCGAGAGACCGCAGAAGTGGACGCGATCGAGGCCGAGCTCGTCGAGCAGCGCGACGAGCTGTTCGGCGAAGTACTCGATACGCGTGACCTGGGGCGGCGCCGAGCCGCCGTGCCCGGGGTGGTCGTAACGAAGGACGCGGAAGTCGCTGGTGAGCGCGGGCACCTGCGGATCCCACATCGCGAGCGTCGAGCCGAGCGAGCCGGACAGCACGACCGCGCGGTCCCCCTCGCCCTCGATCCGGTAGTGGAGCCTCACGCCTCGCCGTAGAAGGCGAGCGCACGGTCGACGAACATGTCGGTCGCCCCGAGGTAGTCCTCCGGGCCGGAAGCGTCGATCCCGAGGCGGTGCGCCTCCGACAGCGTGTCCTCGCCGACATTCGCCCGCATGCGCTCGACGTCGACCTCGAGCCCGGCGAGGGTCTCGCGCAGCCAGGCAGTCGCGCCGCCGCTCCCGGCGAGGACGTCGGAGAGTGCTCCCCATTCCGCGTGCCAGGCGCCGGCCGCGCGCTCGTGCTCCTGCGGCAGGGAGGCAACGAGGAGGTCGGCGGCGGAGCGCGTCCGCATCGCGTTCGCCCGCACGAGCGCCGGGCCGACCGGGTTCCGCTTGTGCGGCATCGTCGACGAGCCGCCGTTCGCCGGCATCCGGACCTCCCCCACCTCGGTCTGCGCCAGCAGCTCGAGGTCGAGGGCGATCTTGGCGGCCCAGCCCGCGGCGACGGCGTGCGCGCTTCCGAGCTCGGCCAACGGCAGACGCCGTGTGTGCCACGGCACCACCGGTTCCGAAAGGCTGAGCTCCGTTGCAAAGACGTGCAACACCTCGAGCCCGCGGTCCCCTAGCGCTGCCAGCGTGCCGGCGGCACCGCCGAGCTGCGCCGGCAGACGCGCCGCTGAGATACGCCCGCGGGCGTGCAGCACGCCGACCAGCCAGCTCGCGGCCTTCAGGCCGAACGTCGTCGGGACGGCCTGCTGGAGCAGCGTCCTCGCCGCCATGACGGACGAGCGGTGTCGATCCGCGAGCTCCGCGCAGGCCGCGGCGACGGCGTCCAGGTCGGCGACGATCAGTGCGGTCGCCTCGCGCGCGACGAGCGCGGCTGCCGTGTCGAGGATGTCCTGGCTCGTGGCGCCGAGATGAACGTCCTTCGCAGCATCGCCCCCGACCGCCTCCCGCAGCGCGCGCACGAGCGGCTCGGCCGGATTGCCGGCGCGCCTGCCCTCGGCGACGAGCTCGGCGAGATCGAAGCGGTCGGGGTCGCAGGAAACGGTGATCGCCCCGGCGGACGCCCGGGTGATCACGCCGACCTTCGCCTCGGCGACCGCGAGGGCGCGCTCGGCCACGAGCATCGCGCGCAGCCAGGCCTGGTCCGAGACCGTCGCCAGCACTTCGGGCGGCGTGAACAGCGCGTCAAACGGCAAAGAACACCGTCTGACGGTCACCCTGAAGGTGGATGTCGAAGCGAAGGATCCCGTCGCTTTGCTCCGCGACGAGAGTCGCGGCGTCGCGCGGGTCGAGCGCGGACAGGACGGGATCCGTCGCGTTCGCCTCGGCCTCGTCGGGGAAGTACAAGCGTGTGACGAGGTGCTTCAGCAGGCCGCGCGCGAACACCATCACGTCGAGGCTCGGGGCCTCGCCCGCGGCGGCGACAGGCTTCTCGGTGACGAACTCGAAGCGGCCGCCCGCGTCCGTGCCACAGCGTCCCCAGAGCGTCCCGTCCCGGGACGGCTGCGAGATCTCGACGACCGCGTCCGGCACAGGCTCTCCCGCGCCGTCGCGCACCTGCCCCGAGATCCGCACCTCGCCACCGTGCACGACCTCGTTCTGCGACTCGCGTGTGAGCCCGATCGCGAAGTACGGTCCGACGGTCTGTGACGGCGTGCGCTCCGGCATCACTCGAAGGGCGTGGAGCGCAGGACGATGTCGAAGCGGTAGCCGAGCGCCCACTCCGGCTGCGTGAGGTCGAGCTCGAAGCCGGCGACCAGACGCTCGCGCGCCTTCGGGTCACGGACCGACTGAAAGATCGGGTCGAACTCGAACAGCGGGTCGCCGGGGAAGTACATCTGCGTCACGAGGCGGCTCGAAAAGGCGCGACCGAACAGCGAGAAGTGGATGTGCGCCGGCCGCCACGCGTTCGGATGGTTCTGCCAGGGATACGCACCTGGCTTGATCGTGACGAACTCGTAGCGGCCCTCCTCGTCGGTGAGCGTGCGGCCGGCACCGCCGAAGTTCGGGTCGAGCGGCGCGGGATGCCGGTCGCCGTCGTGCCGGTAGCGGCCGCCGGCGTTGGCTTGCCAGATCTCGACGAGGGCGTTCCGCACCGGACGCCCGTCTTCCTCGAGGACACGGCCCGAAACGGTGATCCGTTCTCTGAGCGGCTCACCGGAATGCTGCCGGGTCAGGTCGTGGTCGAGCTCGCCGACGTCGTCGTGGCCGAAGACCGGGCCTGCCAGATCGCGGAAGCCGTCAGGCACGACGACGAGCGGCCGCTTCGGCGCGCGTAGCGCGGTCGAGCGGTAGTCGGGATAGTCGAGCGGCGGGTCGATCCCGTCCAGAGAGGCAGACACCGCTACATCTTCGCCCACTCGACGCCCCCTCTGGGCTCCAGCTGCCGCAACGCGGCGAGCTCCTCGCCGGTCGGCTCTGCGGTGACGGACACGCCATCGGCGACATGCAGGTCCCAGCCCGTCGCGGCGCGCGCCTGGTCGGGATCGACTCCCGCGTGCACGCTGGTGAGCGACAGCTCGCCGTCACCGCGGGGCTCGAGGATGCCGAGGTCGGTGACGACGACTCGCACCCGGTCGCCGACACTCGTCTTGAAGTCGAGCGTCTCCACGAACGTGCGCGGCGATTGCCGCAGCATCACGAAGACGTCGCGTACGGACCGCGCGATCTCGGGCGCGCCGCCTCCTCCCGGCAGCCGCACCTTCGGGTGGTCGTAGGGGCCGATGAC
>DATDDZ010000373.1:0-5205 GCA_036523555.1 Gaiellaceae bacterium | reverse complement strand
ACGTGCATGGTGATGCTCGCCGCCGGCTCGCGCTACGAGACGCCGGAGACGAACGGCATCGCCCACTTCTCCGAGCACATGTTCTTCAAGGGGACGAAGCGGCGGCCGAGCGCGCGGCAGATCGCCGGCGAGATCGATGCGATCGGCGGCGAGTTCAACGCGTTCACGGGCAAGGAGTACACCGCGTACTACGTGAAGTGCGCCGCGGAGCACCGCGACGTCGCGCTCGACGTGATCGCGGACATGCTGCGCAACTCGCGGTTCGACTCCGAGGAGATCGAGCGCGAGAAGGGCGTCATCGTCGAAGAGATGAACATGTATTTCGACACGCCGCGCGACTTCATCGGGGGCGTCTACGAGGAGCTCCTGTACGGCGACCAGCCGCTCGGCTGGGACATCATCGGCCGCAAGGAGACCGTTCGCGAGGCGACCCGGGAGACGTTCGCGTCCTACGTCGACTCCTGGTACCACCCTGCGCGGATGGTCGTCGGCGTGGGGGGAAAGATCGGCGACGGACTCCACGAGCGCGTCCAAGAGCTGCTCGGCGACATGCCTGCCGCGGAGACCGGCAGTCCCGCACCCGTCCAGGTGGGCACGGAGAACGGATCCCGCGTGAAAGTGCATACCAAGGCATCCGACCAGGCGCACATCTGCCTCGGCGTCCACAGCCATCCGCTCGAGCATCCGGACCGCTACATCCTCCAGGTACTCGCCAACGTCCTCGGCGGCGGAATGTCGTCACGCCTCTTCACCGAGGTGCGCGAGCGCCGAGGGCTCGCGTACTACGTGTACGGCGTCAACCACAGCTACACCGACACGGGGTCGCTCTACGCACAGGCGGGCGTCGACATCAACCGGATCGACGACGCGGTCTCGACGATCGCCGCCGAGCTTCGCAAGATCGCCGACGAGGCCGTGCCGCAGGACGAGCTCGACAAGGCCAAGAGCTTCGCGAAGGGCCGCTTCGTCCTCCAGCTCGAGACCTCGCAGGGACTCATCATGTTCGGGCTGCGCCGCGAGGTGCTCGAGAGCCGGACGCCCGATCCCGAGGAGATCCTCGCGGACATCAGCAGGGTGACGGTCGAGGACGTGCAGCGCGTCGCGCGCGAGCTGATCGACGCTCAGGGGCTCAACCTCGCCGTGATCGGGCCGTTCGACGACGCGGCGCGGTTCGAGCAGCTGCTGGCTTAGGGTCTAGCCTTCGCGGCTGTCGGTCGTCGCCCGGTCCTTGATCTCCTCGACCACGGCAGGGTCAGCGAGCGTGGTCGTGTCGCCGAGCGCCCGGTTCTCCGCCACGTCGCGGAGGAGCCGCCGCATGATCTTGCCGCTCCGCGTCTTCGGGAGCTCGGGCGTGAACACGATGTTCGCGGGCTTCGCGATCGGCCCGATCTTCTTGCCGACGTGATTTCTCAGCTCCTCCAGCATCTCGACCGACCCGTCCACCCCGCCCTTCAGCGTCACGTAGGCGACGATCGCCTGGCCCGTTCTCTCGTCGGCCCGGCCGCAGACCGCCGCCTCCGCCACCTTCTGATGGTCGACGAGCGCGCTCTCGACCTCGATCGTGGAGATCCGATGGCCGGAGATGTTCATCACGTCGTCGACACGCCCGAGCAGCCAGAAGTCGCCGTCCTCGTCGATGCGCGCGCCGTCGCCCGCGAAGTAGACATCCCCGTAACGCGACCAGTACGTCTCCCGGAAGCGCGCGTCGTCCTTGTAGATGCCGCGGAGCATCGCGGGCCATGGCCGCTCGAGGACGAGATAGCCACCCCCTCCGGGACCGACCTCGTCTCCGCTCTCGCTGTACACGGCGGCGGAGACCCCCGGGAACGGCTTCGTCGCGGACCCCGGCTTCGTCGTCGTCACACCCGGAAGCGGAGTGATCAGGATCATCCCGGTCTCGGTCTGCCACCACGTGTCGACGATCGGCGTACGGTCGCCGCCGATGTGCTCGCGGTACCAGACCCAGGCCTCCGGATTGATCGGCTCGCCGACGGAACCGAGCAGGCGCAGCGAAGAGAGGTCGTGCCTCGCCGCGTGCTCCGGCCCCCACTTCATGTGCGACCGGATCGCGGTCGGCGCCGTGTAGAGGATGTCCACCTTGTAGCGCTCGATGATCGACCACCAGCGCGCGGGATCCGGGAAGTTCGGAACGCCCTCGTAGATGATTCCGGTCGTGCCGTTCGTGAGCGGGCCGTAGACGATGTAGCTGTGACCCGTCACCCAGCCGACGTCGGCCGCGCACCAGTAGACCGAGTCGGGCTTGACATCGAAGATGTAGTGGTGCGTCGCCGCGACGCCGACGAGATAGCCGGCCGTCGTGTGGACGATGCCCTTCGGCTTCGCGGTCGTCCCCGAGGTGTAGAGGAGGTAGAGCAGGTCCTCGGCGTCCATCGGCTCGCACGGGCACGACGCCGGATCGTCGTCCATCCCGGAGACGAGCTCGTCCCACCACATGTCGCGTGACTCGTCGAAGGCGACGTCGTCCCCGCAGCGGCGATACACGACCACCTTCCGCACCCCGGGCGAGACTGCCACCGCTTCGTCCGCGTTCCGCTTGAGCGGGACCTTCTTGCCGGCGCGCCAGCCCTCGTCCTGCGTGACGAGGATCTCGCAGCCCATGTCGTTCAGGCGGTCCGACAGGGATTCCGCGGAGAAGCCGCCGAAGACGACCGTGTGCGGCGCGCCGAGCCGCGCGCACGCGAGCATCGCGATCGGCAACTCGGGGATCATGCCCATGTAGATGCCGACCGCGGTCCCCTTCTTCACGCCGAGCTCCTTGAGCCCGTTCGCGAACCGGACGACCTCCCGCTGCAGGTCGGCGAACGTGATCGTCCTCCGTTCGTCCTCGGGCTCGCCCTCCCAGTAATAGGCGACCCTGTCGCCGTTGCCGGCCGCGACGTGGCGGTCGACGCAGTTGAAGCACACGTTGAGCTTCCCGCCGAGGTACCACTTCGCGTACGGCGGCTCCCACTCGTAGAGCTTGGAGAACGGCTCGAACCACGTCAGCCGCTCGCGGCCCTCCGTCTCCCAGAACTCCTCCCAGTCGCGCTCGTACACGTCGGGCTGCGCGTTCGCCTGGCGCGCGAACTCGGGATCCGGCGCGTAGCGCCGCTCCTCGAGGAGCATCGTGTCGATCGTGTTCGCCGTCATGGCGCCAGGTCGTACGGGTAGTCGGTGATCACCTCGTGGCCGCTCTCGGTGACGAGGACCACGTCTTCGAGGCGAAGGCCGCCGTACCCCGAGCGGTAGAGGCCGGGCTCGATCGTCAGCACGTCGCCGGGGACGAAGTCCTGTCCGGTTCGGCCTAGGTTCGGCAGCTCGTGGACCTCGAGCCCGACGCCGTGGCCGAGCCCGTGGAAGAACCCGTCCTCGAGCACCTCTCCCGGCTCCTTGTGCAGCGGAGTCGGATAGCCCGCGCCGTGGAAGAACTCGCACACCTCCTCGAACAGCTCACGCCCGTTCACTCCCGGCTTGACCCCCGCGGTCGACGTCTCGAGCGCCTCCTTCACTAGCCGGTACCACTCCTTCACCTCGTCGGACGGCTCACCGACGACGTAGGTCCGGGTCATGTCCGAGTGGCAGCCGGTGGCCTTGTCCCTCGGGAAGAGGTCGATGACGATCGGCTCGTTCGGAGCGATCTGGCCCGAGCCCATGTCGTGGCCGACTGCGCTTTGTGGCCCGTGCGCCACGATCATGTCGCCGCTCTCGACGGCGTGGTCGGCGAAGACTTCCTCGATCACGCGCTTGAGGCGCTCGCTCGTGAGGGGCTCTCCGTCGACCTCGAGGCCGGCCCCGTTCGCGCGCGCACGGCGGAGGAGGTCGCGTGACGCGTCGAGCGCGGCCTCGCAGGCGCGCTGCGCGTTGCGGATCCCGCGCAGCTCGGTCTCGTTCTTCGAGCGGCGCCGGTCGTCGAAGAGGTCGCGGTCGACGACGAGCTCGACGCCGTTCGCGCGAAGGTGGTCGGCCTGGGCGACCGGAAAGCCAGCCGGCACGGCGGCGGACGTGATGCCGAGCTCGCGACACGCCCGGACGGAGAGCTCGAGCGTGACCTCCCAGCCCTGGAGGCCTTGTTCGAAGAGGTCGTCCAGGCCGAGGTCCTCGAGCGGGATGATCTCGAGCTCGGGCGCCTCCTCGCGCACGCGCGGAATCTCGAGCGAATGCAGGATGACCGCCCGGCGCGCGCCCTTCTCGGCGTAGAGGAACTCGTCCGCGATCGACACGGGCACCTCGTGGCGGAGCTCCGCCGAGCGGACCGTGTCGCCGTAGATCAGGACGTCGGGCACGGCCGGATCCTAACCATCGGCCCACGCAACCCCTCCGCCCATACACTCAGGGCGTGAGCGACGCCGTGCAGCAGGCCCAGGCGCTGATGGCGAGATGGGACGAAGAGCTGCGTGCCGAGTTGCCCGACGGTGCCGACATCTTCGACGCCCACACGCATCTCGGGACCGACATCGACGGCATGGTCGGGGTCTACGACGACCTCACGTCGGGGATGGACAGATACGGCATGTCACGCGCTTTCATGTTCTGCCTGGACGAGCCCGACCGGCATCCCGAGTTCCGCGCGGGCAACGACCGGACGCTCGAGTTCGCCGCGCGCTCGAACGGCCGCCTGATTCCCTTTGTCCGGCTCGACCTGACGGAGGACCCGATCAGCGAGGCGATCCGAGTCCTCGACGCCGGCGCGCGCGGGATCAAGCTTCATCCCCGCGCCCAGAAGTTCCTGCTGAACGACGAGCGCCTGTCCCCGATCTTCGAGCTCGCGGCCGACCGGAAGGTGCCGATCCTGATCCACGGCGGGCGTGGGCTCCCTCCGATCGCGGACGACCTCGCGCGGCTCGTCGACCGCTTCCCGGCAGCGCAGCTGATTGTCGCGCACGCGGGGATCGCGGACCTCGCCGCGTTCGCCGACCGGCTCGGAGGCAAGGCCGGCGTGTTCTTCGACACCTCAGTCTGGAGCCCACTCGACCTGCTCGGCCTTTACCGGCTCGTCGGACCGGAGCAGGTCGTGTACGCCTCCGACTACCCCTACGGGCAACAGCCGTCCTCGCTCCTGATCGCGCTGCGAACGGCGCGCCTTGCGCAGCTCGACGAGGGCGAGGTGCGCGGCGTGCTTGCCGGCAACGCCAACCGGATCGCTGCCGGCGAGCCGCCGCTCGAGCCGTCGCCGCCGAAGGGCGTCGACACCTTCCAGCAGCCGAT
>DATDDZ010000372.1:0-4427 GCA_036523555.1 Gaiellaceae bacterium | reverse complement strand
GCGACTGGGCCGGCATCGATCTCGCCTCGCCTGCGCTGGCGCGGAATGCAGATCTCGCCGCGCTGGCGGGTCTGGCGAGCGTGGTGTTCGCGACCGCCGCAGAAGCGAGGGCGGCAACGGGTCTCGAGCCGATCGACGCGGTGAGGGAGCTGGCCCGTTCGTTCTCCGTCGCATGCGTCAAGCTCGGAGCGGAGGGAGCGCTCGCGGCGCAGGCCGATCTCGTCGAGCGGCGGGCCGCTCCCCCGGTGGCCGGATCGCCGTCGTTCGGCGCCGGCGACGCGTTCGCGGCTGCGTTCCTCGTCTCCCTTGCCCGCGGGGACGCTCTCGGAGCTGCGCTCGACCGCGCGTGCGCGGCGGGCGCGAAGGCAGTTCACGGTGCGCGGTCACCCGTGTAGAGCGGAGCGTCGCTGAAGCCGTTCACCGCGGGACGAACGTCCGGCGACGCGACCAGGTGGTAAAGGTGGCTGGTCCCTCCCAGCACCCCGGCCCCGACGTACTCGTTGAAGTCGGGCACGAGCCGGCGGATGACGAAGCCCATCTCGGCGATCGCGCGCTGCACCTCCCGCGCCGCGCCCGGCCGCCTCGACCCGAACGAGAAGAACACGTTGCCGCCTTCGCCGCGCAGCGCCCGCGCTGCACGGGAAAGAAACAGGCGGCCCGCGGGCACGGTGTAGGGCGGGTCGGTGACGATCGTGTCGAAGCGAGACTCCAGCGAGGCAGGCAGGGGGTCGCGTAGATCGTGCTCGACGCAGGAGACGGGAAACGGAGCCTCCCACAGCCGCGTGCGGACGAACCCGATCACCTCCGGGTCGACGTCCAGCACGACGAGCTCCTCGACCACCGGTCCCCTCGCGAAGGCACGGACGACGCTCTGGATCGCGAGCGAGGTCAGGTCGTCGTCTCCCAGTAACAGGATCCTCCGGCCGGCCAGCGCGTCGGCGTCGTTCAGCGCGAGCACCCGGTGGAGCTTCGTGCCGACGGTGCAATGACACTGATCGAGGTCGAGGCGCGGCCGCGGGGCCGTCCTCGCGGCCTTCGCGACCTCGGCCGCGACCGGCGCCAGCTCTCCGCCGACGATGCTGCCGAGCCCCGCGCACGTCGGGCACGCCGACCGCCCGAGCTCGAGGCGGCGGCCGGCATAGAGCAAGCGGCCGCTCTTCGTGAGCTGCGCGGGCCGCTCCTCTGCGACGACCGCGCGCTTGCGGAGCTCTCCGCAGACAGAGGCAACTATGGGGACAGGCAGGTTCACCGTGCGGCTGAGCCGGCGTGTCGAGACGGGCTCCAGACGCGCGAGCGCCGCCAGGATCGCTGCGACGCCCGCCTCGCCCTCCGCCAGCCCGACCGCTGCGGCAACCTCGGCGACGATCCGCCTGTCGTCAGTCAAGAGACCTCCGGATGCGCCTGACACGCGCGCGCTCAGCGCCGAGCTCCTCCCGGATCACGCGCAGAACCACGTCGCCGCGAACGTCTCCGTACGAGAGGAGGTCGACGTTCGCCAGCGCGAGCTCGGGCCAGGTGTGAAGGCTGAGGTGTGACTGGGCGAGCAGGAGGACGCCCGTGACTGCGCCGTTGGGAAACACGAAGAACTCGTCGCCGACCACGCAGGCGCCGCCTCGCTCGGCCGCGCCGAGGAGGATCGCCTCGAGCCTGTCGCGGTCGGTCAGGATCGCGGCACGGCGAACCCACGCATCCATCGCGTAGAGGCGCATCTCGCGTACTTCGGGGTTGGCTCGGAGCTCGACGCTCCGGACGCTGTCGTGGTCGAGCACAGTCTCCTTCGCTTTCGGCGGACGTGAACGCGCCGCCTGGGCGATGAGCTCTGCGCTTGGTGTTAGCGGGACGTGCTTGCGAAGAGGATCAGGCGACGCCTGGAAGGGGGCAACAGGACACAGTCATCTGGACGCTCCTCCTTCCGGTCGCTGACCGTCCGAGAGTAGCGGCGCCCTGAACGCGGCGTCAAGGCGAGCCGGTACCGGCCGACGTCCCGCTCTCGAGCAGTTCCTTCATCCGCGCCTGGGCCTCGGGAACCTGCTTCCGCGCCTGGCTCTTGGCGATCGGGAGCATCAGCTTGCCAGTGAGGCCGCGACCCTCGAAGTCGAGGTCGATCGTGACGCGCGAGCGTGAGCCGTCGTCGAGGGAGTCGATCGAAACGGTTCCGATCGCGCGGATCGGCCCGTCGAGGACGCGGAAGGCGGACCTGCGTGGAGGGTCGTGCTCGGTGATCTCGTACGTCATCGAGCGATTCCCGCCGGGCACCTTGCGCGTCTCGGTGACGCGCGTGCCGACACGAATCGGCCCTTCGGTCTGCCGCTGCGCGCCGACGATCTCCTTCTGCCACTCTCCGTGCCGCTCGACCTCGTCGAGGTAGGCGAACACGTCCTCGGGCTTTCGGTCGATCTCGATGCTGTGGATGACGGACGTCACGTGCTGCCTCCCTTCAGGGCTGGAAGCGTCGATCCTCGCGCCCCTCGCGCCGGAAATCAACGAAGAGCCGCGAGCTCACCCGCAGCCTTGTCGAAGACCGCTGTGTGCGCGTCGACGTCCTCGGCCGTCGTCGCCGGCGACATCAGCGCCATGTTGTGAAACGGCGTCAGCAGGATGCCGCGGTTCAGCGCGTAGAGATGGACGAGCCGGTCGAGCTCGGCGTCGCCCGCGGCCGCCGCTTCGCTGCCGTTGCGTGGGCGGTCCGCGCTGAACAGGTACTCCACGCGGCAGCCGAGCCGTGTCACGTGCCAGGGCAGGTCGTGCCGCGCGATCACGCCTGCGACACCCTCCTCGAAGCGCTCGCCGAGGGAGATCATCCGCTCGAACGCCTCGTCGGTGAGCACCTCGGAAAGCGTCGCCCGCATCGCGGCGAACGAGAGGATGTTGGCGGCGACCGTCCCGCCGATTCCGCCGATGTCGGCGCGCTCGTCGCGGGGCAGCATTGCCTCGAGGCGGTCGGCGACCTCCGCCGAGAAGCCGTAGGCCGCTGCGGGGATGCCTCCTCCGATCGGCTTGCCGATCGTGAGCAGGTCGGGCTCGAGCCCGTGCGCCGCCGTGTAGCCGCCCGGCCCCGCGCAGATCGTGTGCGTCTCGTCGATGATCAGGAGGGTCCCCGCCTCGCGAGTCGCGTCGCGCAGTGCTTCGTGAAAGCCGGGCTCCGGCAACACGATCCCGATATTGGTCAGCGCCGGCTCTGCGAGAACACAGGCGACGTCGCCGAAGGCGAGCTCCCTCCGCAGACCGTCGGGATCGTTCCATTCGACGACGCGTGTCGTCTCCGCGAGTGCGACCGGCGGTCCGACGTTTCCCTCTCGCGCGACCACTCGACCGCCGGCGAGCGTCGCGAAAGTCTCGTCGACGGTTCCGTGGTAGCACCAGTTGAAGACCAGGATCTTGGGTCGCCGGGTCAGCTCGCGGGCGAGCCTGATCGCGAAGCGGTTCGCATCGGTCGCCGTGAGGGCGAACTGCCAGCGGGGAAGGCCGAAGCGCCTGGCCAGCTCCTCTCCGACCCAGAGCGCGTCCTCCCCCGGAAGCATCAACGTGATTCCGCGCCCGACCTGAGCCTCTACCGCGCGCACGGTCGCCTCCGGGGAGTGGCCGGTCATCGCGCCCGTGTCGCCGAGGCAGAAGTCGACGTATTCGTGGCCGTCGACGTCGCGGAAACGCGCGCCGCGTGCTTCGTCGGCGAAGACCGGGAAGCCGCCGGCCCACCGCACCATCCACGGCATGGGCACCCCGGCGAGGAGGCTGTCATCGGCCTGCCGCGCCAGCTCGTGCGAGCGGGGATGCTCACGCTCGAATCGAGCGAGCTCGCGCTCGAGCAGCGCGGCGGCCGTCCCCTCCACCGCGCTAGTCAATCGAAGGCTGCGAGCGGCTAGGCGCCTTCGCCCGGAGCGCCCGGGTCCTTGATCGCCTCGACGGCATCCTTGCCCTTCTCGGTGAGGCTCTCGTCCTTGCCGGCAATGTCCTTCAGCTCGCCGGCGTCCTCCTTGACGCTTTCCATCCCGCCGCGCTTGTCGATCATGCTCTTCGCCTTGTCCTTCAACTTGTTGAAGTCCATCTGGGCACTCCTCTCGTGTTGTGCCTGCCCTCTTGCCTCCGAGCATAGGCCATGCACCGCAGGGCTGCACGCCGGCGGCTTGAAGAAAAGGGCGTCAGTGGTCAGTATCCCGCCTCACCCATCCACCTCGAGACCCTAGGGGGCGCAATGAGTGGACTCCTGAAGGAGTTCAAGGACTTCCTGATGAAGGGCAACCTGATCGAGCTCGCCGTTGCCTTCGTCTTGGGCGTTGCCTTCGCCGCGCTGCTGAATGCGTTCGTCGCCGACATCATCACGCCGATCATCGGCGCGATCTTCGGCAAGTCTGACTTCAGCAACCTGACGTTCACGATCCACAAGTCCCTCTTCAAGTACGGCGCGTTCATCACGGCCGCGATCCAGT
>DATDDZ010000371.1:0-8572 GCA_036523555.1 Gaiellaceae bacterium | reverse complement strand
GACGACTCGAGCGCGACGACGAGGGCGGCTGCAGCCGCCGGCGCAAAGGTGGTCGCCGCGCCGGTGCGGACACCCTGGGACTCGCTCAACTCGCGTCTCGAAGCCCCCGCGGGCCTCCAGCTGACGCTCTTCACAGAGCTGCCCGCGAACGGTTGAGCCAACGCCGAGGCAAGTGCGCACTCTGTACCTCCTCCGGCACGCGAAGTCGAGCTGGGACCACCCGGCGCTCTCGGACATCGAGCGGCCCCTGACGCCTCGCGGGCGACGCGCCGCGAAACAGGTCGCCGACCACCTCGTCCGGCTCGGGATCGAGCCGGAGCTCGTCCTGTGCTCCACCGCCGTGCGCACACGAGCGACGCTCGAGCTCGTCCGGCCCGCGCTCGGCGACAACTCTGCCGTGACACTGGAAGACGGCCTCTATGCCGCCTCGTCCGGCGAGCTGCTCGACCGCATTCGCCGAGTGCCGGACGCGATCGCCTCGGTGATGCTGATCGCACACAATCCCGGCCTTCAGCAACTCGCCCTCGCTCTTGCCTCCTCGGGCGAGGAGCTCCCGCGGCTCGAGAGCAAGTTCCCGACCGCCGCGCTCGCAACCCTCTCGATCCCGGAGACGAGCTGGAGTCGCCTCGCTCGAGGCGACGCATTCCTCACCGCGTTCGTCGTCCCCAAGCAGCTCGGCTGAGGACGCCCTACTCGATCCGCACGGAAGGCATCTCGGGATCCCACAGACGGAATCCGCCGACGAACGCGTTGTTGTTCGCCCCGAGCCGTGCGTTCGCAGGCAGGGCGCCGAGTTTCTTCGCGTTTCCGCCGCCCAGGACGACGTAGTCGGGCTGCAGCGCCGCGCTCAGGCGCTCGACAGCCTCCAGGGTCGCGGCCCGCCACTTGGCCTTCCCCAGACGCACGCGGCCGCGCGCCCCGACGTAGTCCTCGAAGGTCGCCTTGCGAAACGGGAGGTGACCGAGCTCCATCGGCTCGACGAGCCCACCCAGCACGAGCGCCGACCCGAGCCCGGTGCCGAGCCCGAGAAAAAGCATCTTGCCGCCCTCGTAGCTGCCGAGGGCCTGCATCGCGGCGTCGTTGACGACCTTCGTCGGCCGGCCGAACGCCTTCTCGAAGTCGAAGCCGACCCAGCCGCCGCCCAGGTTGACCGGCTCGGCCGCGACGCGGCCCGCGCGCACGGGCGACGGCACGCCGACCGAGACGACGTCGTAGGACAAGTCGCCCGTCAGGCCGGCGACACCGTGAACCATCTCCGATGGACCGAGCTCGGGCCCGGAATCGAACCGCCGTGACTCCGATCCGTCCGTCGAAACCAGGACCTTGACGTGCGACCCGCCGACGTCGACCGCAAGCACCTTCCGGTCAGGCATCGGGTGAGATCCGCGACCGAGCGGCCGCCGCATACGCGTCTCCGCTCGTCGAGGCAGTCCGCGGAACGCCCGCGGCGGCGTAGGCGTCGTCCTCGTCGAGCGTCTCGTGCTCGAGCAAGGCGTTCACGAGCGAGTCGAGCTTGTCGCGATTCCGCTGCAGCACGGAAACGACCTCCTCGCGCGACGCGTCGACGATACGGCGCACCTCGTCGTCGAGGAGCTGCTGTGTGGCAGGCGAGACCTCGGCGGCACCGGGAAGGAACGGGCCGGCCCGGTCGCGGGGTATCACCGCGACCGGGCCGATCGCGGAGCTCATCCCCCACCGCCCGACCATCTGGCGCGCGAGCTCGGTGAGCTGCTGGATGTCCGACTCGGCGCCGGTGCTCGTGTCGCCGAACACGACCTCCTCCGCGGCGCGGCCTCCGAGCGCGACCTTGATCTTGGCCACGACCTCGGGCTCGCGGTAGTTGAAGCGATCACTCTCGGGCGCGGCGAACGTGACGCCAAGCGCCATCCCGCGCGGGATGATCGAGACCTTGCGCACGGGATCGGCGCCGTCGGTGAGCATGCCGACGACTGCGTGGCCGGCTTCGTGATACGCGGTCCGGCGCCGGTCCTCGGCGGTCATCATCACGCGCCGCTCCGCACCGAGGACGATCCGCTCGAGAGCGTCGGTGAAGTCCGCCTCCCCGACCACGTCGTGATTCCGACGCGCGGCCAGAAGCGCGGCTTCGTTGACGAGATTGGCGAGATCCGCACCGACCATGCCGGGCGTCGTCGCGGCGATCCTGTCGAGGTCGACGTCGGGCCCGAGCGGCACGCCGCGCGCATGCACGCGGAGGATCGCCTCGCGCCCGGTGCGGTCCGGAGGCTGGACCGCGACTCTCCGGTCGAACCGGCCGGGGCGCAGCAGGGCCTGATCGAGCACGTCGGGCCTGTTCGTCGCCCCGACCACGATCACGCCGGACGACGAGTCGAACCCGTCCATCTCCGTCAGGATCTGGTTGAGCGTCTGCTCTCGCTCGTCGTTGCCGCCGCTGAAGCCGGCGACTCCGGACGTTCGCGAGCGACCGATTGCATCGAGCTCGTCGATGAAGACGATCGCCGGTGCGGCCTCCTTCGCCTGCGCGAAGAGATCGCGGACCCGCGAGGCGCCGACGCCGACAATGGCCTCGACGAACTCCGACGCCGCCATGGAGAAGAACGGGACGTCGGCCTCGCCGGCCACGGCCCGCGCGAGGAGGGTCTTGCCGGTCCCCGGGGAGCCGGAGAGAAGCACGCCGTGCGGTATGCGGCCCCCGAGGCGCCGGTACTTCTCGGGCGTGCGAAGGAAGTCGACGACCTCGGTCAGCTCCGATTTCGCCTCGTCGATTCCCGCAACGTCGGCGAACGTCACGCGGTCGCCGGAGGGCGCATACCGACGGGCACGCGACCGGCCGAACGACCCGAGGACACCCTGCGCGTTGCCCGCGCGTCGCATCAGCCAGAAGAGCAGGAAGACGAACAGAATGGTCGGCCCGAAGCCGACCAGGAGGTTCTGCCACCACGGGGCCCCGTTGTCGAGCGGCTGCGCATTGACGACCACGTGCTTCTCCTGAAGGAGCTGCGACAGAGCGTCGCTGTTCGCAAACGAGGGGATCTCGGTCCGGAAGCGCGTGGTCGGCTTCGACTTCGCGAACTGGATCTTCTGCGTGAACGTCCCCTGGATCGCCGTGCCCTTGGACGTGATCTCCTTGACGTGCCCGTCGCCGACCTGCTGGAGGAAGAAGGGGCTGTACGGGACGCGGACGCGCGACTGCGGCTCCATCGCCCGCGAGCTCAGATAGAAGTTGAATGCCAGGAGGGCGAGGCCGAACACGATCCACCAGCGACCGGGACGGAAGCTCGGGGCCGGCGGCGCCGGCGACGAGCCGCGCTGCGGCGAACGCGCCGCCGGTGTCCTGCGCTGATCCTCGCCCGTTGCCATCAAGGCCGCCGGCTCACGCCGTCATCTTCCCCTCGGGGACGCACTTGCGCAAACACATTCAGACCCGCGCAGCCGTCCCGAGCTCCGCATCGCGTGTGGCGAGAGCCGTATAGCGGCCCGCGCCGAGGATCAGATCCTCGTGGCGGCCGGACTCGACGATCCGGCCGTGGTCGAGCACGATGATCTGGTCGGCGTCGCGCACCGTCGAGAGCCGATGCGCGATCGCGATCGTCGTGCGTCCCTCGGACAGCCGGTCGAGGGCCTCCTGGACGAGCCGCTCGGTCTCGGTGTCGAGCGAGCTCGTCGCCTCGTCGAGGACGAGGATCGGCGGATTGCGCAGGATCGTGCGCGCGATCGCGATCCGCTGTTTCTCGCCGCCCGAGAACCGGTAGCCGCGCTCTCCGACGACCGTGTCGTATCCCTCCGGCAGCGCGGCGATCACATGGTGGATGCGTGCGGCCTTCGCCGCGTCCTCGATCTCCTCGTCCGTCGCCTCCGGATCGGCGAAGCGAAGGTTCTCGCGCACCGACTCGTGGAAGAGGTATGTCTCCTGCGAGACCACGCCGACGAGGTCGGAGAGCGCCTGGAAGCTCAGGTCGCGGATGTCGACGCCGCCGATCGAGATGCTTCCCCGGCTGGTGTCGTAGAGGCGGGCGGCGAGATAGCCGAGCGTCGTCTTGCCCGAGCCCGTCTCTCCGACGAGCGCCGTCGTCGTGCCGGCCGGAACCGTGAACGACACGTCCTGGAGCGTCCAGTCGTCGCCGTAGCGAAACCAGACGTTGTCGAACACGACGTCACCGGGCCGTCCGACCAGGAGGGCGTCGGACTTCTCCTCGATGTCGATCGGCTGGTCGAGATACTCGAAGATGCGATCGAACAGCGCGAGCGACGTCTGCACATCGAGGCTGACACCGAGCAGGGATCCCACCGGGAAGAACAGGCGGGTCTGGAGCGTGGTGAACGAGACGAGCACCGGGATCGAGACGGAGCCCGAGCCGTGCGCGAGCGCGAGGCCGCCGAACCAGTAGACGGCGGCCGGCATCACCGCGAAGCTCGTCTGGATCGAAGCCATCACCCAGCGCCCCGCCATCCGCTGACGGACCTCTAGGTCGGCGAGCCGGAGCGAGTCACCTTCGAACCGGTCGGCGAGCTCGTCCCCGCGCCCCATCGTCTTCCCGAGCAGGATCCCCGAGACCGAGAGAGACTCCTGAACCTGGCTGGAGATGTCGGCGAGTGTCTCCTGCGTCGTCTTCGCGATTCGCCGCCGCTCGTTGCCGACACGCCGCGTCAGGACGGCGAAGAGCGGGATCAGCGCGAAGGCGAACACCGCGAGCTTCCAGTTCAGGACGAGCATGCCGATCATGGTCGCGGCGACCGTCGTCACGTTCGAGGCGATCGAGGTGGCGGTGTTCGTGACCACGTTCTGCACGCCGCCGATGTCGTTCGAGATCCGCGACTGCACCTCGCCGGTGCGCGTCCGGGTGAAGAACGCCAGCGACAGGCGCTGCAGGTGGCGGAAGACCGCGGCGCGCAGGTCGTGCATGACGCGCTGGCCGACCTGATTCGAGAGCAGCGTCTGGATCACGCCGAGCACTCCGGTGACGACGGCGATCGCGATCATCCCGCCCGCGTTGAACGAGAGCGCGCTCGTGTCGTTCCGGCCGATCGCCTCCAGCACTCGCTTCAGGAGGAACGCCGGGACGACGCCGAGCCCCGCCGACACGACGATCAGCAACAGGACGCCCCCAAGTCGCAGCTTGTACGGCGCGAAGAGTCGGCCGATCCTGTTCAGGTTCGCGCGGCGCACCTCGGGGTCGGCCGCCCGTTCGGGGGACGCGTCCGAGGAGTGGAAGAACATGCCCATGGACGATCAGGGTACGTCGCCGGGCACGACGGAGGTCTCCGATGGGAGCGGGCTACGAAGTACGTGCTCGTGCTCGACGAGCTCGCCCGGCTCCGTGGTCGTGACCGTGCGCCAGGAGTCCCAGGTGATCCCCGAGTGGAACCGCCGTCAGCGCGTCGCCGACGTTGTGAATCAGATCGGCGAGCAGCGCCACCGAGCCGGAGAGCACGAAGATCACGGCCTGCACGAGCGCGGTCACCGCCAACACGCCGAGGCTGAACGAGACCGCCCTGATGCGCGCGACCGGACGATGGAGCGGTCGACGAGCCCGTGTGAGTGCGCCCGCTCGCGCCCGTTGGAGTGCCCCAGCCCGTTCGACCGCGTCATGAGGCCCGACCGGACGGGCGGCGCCTTCCGCGTCAGGACTTCATGCGAGTGGCGACGTTGTACTTCGTCACCGACGTGCGCTGCCCCGGAGTGTCGCCGGCCGGCATCGCGTTCAGGATCTCGTCGCCCTTCTTGTAGTCGTCCTCGTTCTCGAAGATGACGATGGCGAGCGACTTCTCGGCCTCCGGGTCGTGGAGGATCACGAGCTCAGCGGACGGGAAGCCCTCGGGCGGCTGCCCCTCGTTCATCTCGCGATTCATCTCGTCCATCCGGTCCTTGCTGACCCCCTCGAAGGTCACAACACGTGCGAGCGCCATCAGAGCCTCCCTGTTCGATTCAGGGAACCCTACGCCCCGCCGGCAGGTCTGTCACGGGGGGTCCTGCCGACTAGCGCTTCTTCGGCAATGAGCGCGCGTATGCGGCGCCGACGTCGACCCACCTGGCGAGCTGGCGCCTGGTGCGGAGGTGCTCCGAATCGACGCGGAGCCACCCCTTCATCGACCGGCCCCGCATCTCGAACAGTGAGGCGCCCGCCCTCGCGACGAGCGTCTCCGACTCGGCCGGATCGGCGCGGACGAGCGCTCCGCCCTGGCCACTTGCCGCGATTGCCATGTTCCCACCGATGAGGAAGGCGAGGCCGCCGAACATCTTCGTCTCCGTGAGATCGGGCTCGCCGGCGAGCAGTTCGCGTATCCGATCCGCGAGATCCTCGTCGTACGCCACGACCGCGATCGTACGTGGCGGCGCTGACTCGAGGGAATCAGTGGAGCCTGAGCTGGCCGCGGCCGATCACACGAATGGTCGAGCCGTCGGTGTACACGAGGCCGCCGGTCGCGCCGGGCGCAGGAAGCGCGGTGCGGACGATTCTGTGCGTGCCGTCCATGAGCGGAACCAGCTGACCCGCCTCGTCAGCGGCCGTTGCCGGCACGGATCCGAGCGAGGCCGACCGCCTGCCGGCGACGAGGACCGGAAGAACGACGACGAGGACCAGCCCGATCAGCAGCAGACTCACGCAACGGCCGAGAATATGCCCGGGCAGTTTGCTCCGAGTGAAGCTTTTGCATGCGTTCCGTGTTCGAGGCTGTCCTTTCGTCGCCGCGCCGTTCGTCTCCACCGCGACCGACCACGATAGGAGGAAGAGATGAAGTACCTGTTGCTCATTCATCAAGGTGACACGCCCACGCCCTACGCGCCCGAGGAGTGGGATCGCCTGTCGGAGGACGAGAGGAACGCGATCTACGCGGCGTACAAGGGGATCAACGAGACCCCCGGCGTCAGCCCCGGCGTCCAGATGCAGCCGCCCGAAATGGCCACGACCGTCCGCGTCCAGGACGGGAGGACGCTGACCACGGACGGCCCGTTCGTCGCCGTCAAGGAGGCGCTCGGCGGCTACCTCATCTTCGACGCGGACGATCTCGATGCCGCGATCGAGCTTGCCGCTCGGATCCCGGCTGCGAGCATGGGCGGCGCCGTCGAGGTCCGCCCGGTCGTGGAGTACTGATCACGCTCGAGCAAGTCTTCCGCGAGGAATGGGGTCGCGTCCTCGCGGCGCTGATCGGCTTTCTCGGCGACTTCGATCTCGCCGAGGAGGCCACCCAGGAGGCGTTCGCGATCGCGTCCGAGCGCTGGCCCCGCGAGGGGGCGCCGGCCAACGTCCGGGCGTGGCTCGTGACCACCGCGCGCAACCGGGCGATCGACCGCATCCGCCGCGATCGCACCCTCGCGGCGAAGACGCGCCTGCTCGCCGTGCCGGAGCCCGTGGAGGAAGAAGTGGACGACACGACGATCCCGGACGAGCGGCTCGAGCTCGTCTTCATGTGCTGCCATCCGGCGCTCGCGCTCGATGCGCAGGTCGCGCTGACTCTCCGGACGCTCGGAGGGTTGAGCACCGACGAGATCGCGCGCGCTTTCCTCGTTCCGAGCGAGACCATGGCCAAGCGGCTCGTGCGCGCGAAGCGGAAGATCAAGACAGCGGGGATCCCGTTCCGGGTGCCGCCCGCTCATCTACTCCCAGACCGCCTGGCTGCCGTGCTCGCGGTCGTCTACCTGATCTTCAACGAGGGCTATGGCGGACGCGGCGACCTCGCGTCCGAGGCGATCCGCCTCGGCCGAGCCCTCGCCGGACTGATGCCCGACGAGCCCGAGCCGCACGGCTTGCTGGCCTTGATGCTCCTCAACGACGCGCGGCGCGAGGCGCGGGTTGCCGACGGAATGGTCGTTCTCCTCCCGGACCAGGATCGATCCCTCTGGGACGCCGGCGAGATCGCACAGGGTCGGGCCGAGCTGGAGCGCGCGCTGGCTCTCGGGGGCGACGGCCCCTACGTGCTGCAGGCGGCGATTGCCGCTTTGCATGTCGAGGACCCACCGGACTGGCCGCAGCTGGCCGCTTTGTACGGCCGGCTCGCGCGCATCACGGGCTCTCCGGTCGTGGAGCTCAATCGGGCCGTCGCGATCGCCGAGGCCGGCGACGTCGAGGAGGCGCTGGCTCTGATCGGCCGCCTCGACCTCGACAGCTACCACTATCTCCACGCGACGCGCGGTGAGCTTCTGCACCGCCTCGATCGCGTGGACGAGGCACGCGCGGCCTACGGCCGCGCGCTCGAGCTCGTCCACTCGGACACCGAGAGGCGCTTCCTCGAGCGGCGCCTCGCGGATCTCCCCTGAGCAGATCGCAAGGCCGTCCTCAGAGCTCGTCGAAGTCGATGGCGGCTCAGGGCTCGGGCGCGGCGGCCGCTCAGACCCGAACGGTTTCTGCGTTCAGCAGCGTCGAGCTGGCCGCGACCAACAACGTCACCATTCTCGTCGGGGGCAAGCAGCGGGTCGTCGTTCGCGGGGACGACAACCTGCTCGGTCGCGTCACCACCACCGTGCGTGACGGCAGACTCGTCGTCGGCACTCGAGGCAGCATCACGACCGCGAGCCCGATGAGCGTCGAGATCGGGATGCCCTCGCTCGATGCGTTGACGCTCAGCGGCAGCGGTACCGTCACCGCTGACAACATCC
>DATDDZ010000370.1:0-2800 GCA_036523555.1 Gaiellaceae bacterium | reverse complement strand
GAGCTCGACGAGTGCCGCATCAGGGCGGCCGGCCGAGAGCTCGAGGAAGCAGAGAGTCCTGCGGGCCGAGCCGCACAACAACTCATCCCCGGCGGCTTCGGCGATCGCCTTCGCCTCTTCGGCGAGGGAACGCGCGCTCGCGAGGTCGCCGCGGTAAGCATCGATCCCTGCCAACGAGCAGAGCACGACGCTTCGCATGAGAGCACCCTCGCTCTCCTCGGCCAAGGCGATGGCTTCGGCACACCAGCCTCGCGCGCCCTCGAAGTCGCCAACCACGATCGCGAGGTCGGCGAGGTGCGTGCAGAGGACCTGCCGGCTCTGTTCGTCGCCCGCCTCCAGCGCGCGCCGATATTGCACCTGGAGCAACGTGTGCGTCTCGTCGAGCTCGCCGTTCTTGCGCAACCAGTCCGAGAGCATTGTCTGTGGCGCCCAGTACGCGTTACCTCGAAACCTGTGCGACCCCGTCTCCCGTTCCGCCCGAGCCTCCAGCTCGATCGCCTGCAAGTAACGCTGCTTTGGGTCGCCGACTTCAAGGAAGGTCTCGTAGATGCCGAGGCCGGTGAGCGCCGACGCCGTCACGTTTGGTTCACCGAGCCGTTCGGCCACGAGCAGGGCACGGGTCGCGTAGTCGACCGCCGCGCGCCAGTCCGCGCGCATGTGCTCGAGGTTGGCGAGCCCCAAGAGGATGTCGACCTCGCGGCGCGCGTCGCCGCCGGCCTCGCGGAGAGCCTCCTCCCGAAGCGCGATTCCGTGCTCCGCGGTGTCGACGATCTGCATATCGGCGAGCCGCTGGAGGGCGTCTGCACGCAGGGGCCCACGCGGGATCGTTCGTCGGACCTCCTCCCACAGCTCGACCGCATGTTTCTGATCACCGGATTCGACGCACGCATCTGCCGCCGCGAGGCTGCGGCGCGCCCGCTCGTCGAGGAGGCCCTCAGGCGTTAGGCGAACCGCATGCTCGAGCAGTCCCGCAGCCACGGCGGGCGCGCCGCGCCCGCGCGCGCGCACGGCGGCCGCCTCGAGCTGCTCGGCGACGGTGTCGTCCGGAATGTGCGAGGCGAGCGCGAGGTGCTGGGCACGCTCCTCGACGTCAGGCACGACCCCGACCAGACGTCGGTGCCAGTTCATACGCGTAGCGACGGGCGCTTCCGCGTGAATTGTCGAACGGAGGAGCGGGTGCGCGAAGCGAATTCCCCCGGCGACGAACTCGACGATGTTGGCGTCCAGAGCAGGACCAAGAGCGTTCTCGCCTGACTGACCGATCGCTTGCGTGATCGTCTCGAGGGAAGGGCGGGCGAGCAACGCGGTGACGAGCAATGCCTCGCGCGTGCTGGGCGGCAGCTGGAGGATCGAGCCGGCGAGCAGTCGACGTAGGTCGGCCGGAACCGGTAACGGCTCGCCGGGTTCTGGTGGAACTTCGCGCCGCACGAGTGCGCGCGCGAGCTCGAGGGCAAAGAAAGGATTTCCTCCGCTCGTCTCATGAACGCGACGAAGGAGCGGGCGCGTCAAACGCACATCGGTCCGGGACAGCAACAGATGCCTCACTGCGCCGAAGGACAACGGACCGACGGTGATGCGGCCAACGCGGTGGGCGAACGGCACCCGCATCAGATCGAGGAGCAGCTCGCTCCTCTCGCCGGTCCGTGCGGCAACGAGCACAGCGATCCGCTCGTCCCGAAGCCTTCGGATCGCAAAGCGGAGGGCACCGACAGTAGCGGGGTCGAGCCAGTGGACGTCGTCGACGGCGACGAGCACTGGGGTGTCGGCTGCCAGCTCGCGCAGGGTCGCCAGTAGCGCTGCGGAGACGACGCGAGCGCCTCGCGGTGCTGGTGACTCCTCGAGCAACAGTGTCGCCCGGAGCGCGACGCGCTGCAGCGCCGGCAGCCCCGGGAGAACATCGTCGATCGCGGCCTCGAGGAGATCTGCGAGCCCAGCGAATGCCATCTGCGCCTCGACCGAGGCGCCCCCTGCCGCGAGGACACGCTGCCCGCTCTCCTGCGCCATGCGAATCGCCGATCGCCAGAGCGTCGTCTTGCCGACTCCAGCGTCGCCCTCAAGGATCAGGGCAGCCGGACGTTGCTCGACGTCGTCGACGAACCGCGCGAGCGAGTCCAGCTCCTCGTCCCGGCCAACGACCTGCGCACTCTTCATCCAGCCCGCCGCCACCATCGAGTGCACGGATCATGGTCGAACGTGCAGGCCATGTGAAGAGAGAGTGCCCGCCTCGGGGCGGCGTGCCCGACGAGGGTCAACGCGCGGCCGAGGACGGGGCAACGGGTCCGGGCGCTCAGCACGGCGTGCGAGCTCGACGGTGCGTCTCTCGGCCGCGGCTTGGAGCGCGCTTCGTGCGACGCTCTGGTATGGCACACGCATCGAGCGTCGCATGTCGGCCGCAGGCGACGAGGCGGGGCGACCCGCGTCCGCTGAGTTACGCGTGGGCGCCACAGGTAATCGGCCCCATCCCGCTCGAGGCCCATCTCAGCGATCGCCTCGGCGAGCGGTCGGGTCTCGCCCGGCCTCCATGCCGGTCCGAGCACGACCATCGCGACCTCGCTCAACGTGAGCGCACGCACTCCGCCGCCACGATCGCGACCGCGTGTGCGAAACGCGCGGTGGATTAACTTCGACAGCGTCGGCGCCGCTCGTTTCTCTTTGGGCGTCAGTTCCTCGAGACCCATCTCGTGCCGATAGACGGCCTCGCTGGTCACGAAACGGAGCTCGGTGCCGTCGATGCGCATCGGTGGTACCGCCGCCTCCGTTCGGACCTTGACGACGCTCATGCCGGACTCGAGGTTGCAGC
>DATDDZ010000369.1:0-2718 GCA_036523555.1 Gaiellaceae bacterium | reverse complement strand
CGACGGGATTCGTCATGAAGCCCGTCTCGACGAGGACGGCCGGGACGTCCGCCCAGTTGAAGCCGGTCAGGTCGGAACGCGGGAAGAGGCCGAGGTTGACGGCGCCGCTCGAGCGGACGACGGCCGCCTGGACGGCATGGGCCGCCTTCAGGCTCTGCGCGTAGATGTCGTCCGTCCAGCCGCGCCTGAAGACGGGGAGCAGCGTCTTCACGCCGTGCTGTGAGCTGTCGGTCGAGCCGTCCGCGTGAATGCGGATCATCACCGCTGCGTGCAGTACGTTGCAGAAGCGCGCACGCGCGATGTTCCCGCCCGTGTAGTTCGTGCGCGTGCGGGTCATCGCCACGCGATAGCCGTCTCTGAGCAGAATCGTCCGCGTCTTGAACGCGATCGCGAGAGCGACGGGCGCCTCGCCGGGAGCGCCGCCGCCGTCCTTGATCTTGCGAATCGGCGAGCCGGGACCGATCGGCTCGGTCTGGCGTCCGATTGCGGGGACGGTGCCGTGTCCCGGATCGAGACACACCAGTGGAGGTGGCGCGGCGGCGAGCATGCGTAAGAGTGTGCCTGTGACCGAGTTGTTGTCCGGAGTGGATCGGGGGGTCGGACATGCCGTTCAGCGGATCGTCCGGAGGCACCATCAGCGCAGGCTGTCGAGGCTCGGCTGGGAACGGGCTATGGATCCGGGCGACGACGGGCCGTGGGCGGGCGGCGATCCGCCGCCGCGGCCGAACTGCTCGCTCGAGGTGCTCGTCGACGGGGCGGAAGCTCTTCCGCGCCTGGCGGAGGAGTTGCGAAAGGCCCGCTCCCATGTCCATCTGGCCGGCTGGTTCGTCACTCCCGACTTCGCTCTCGTGCGGGGGCCTGAGCCGGTCCGGCTGCGCCAGCTCCTGGGCGAGCTGGCCGAGCGGATGCCCGTTCGGGTGCTCCTCTGGGCCGGATCACCCCTCCCGCTCTTCCGGCCCGATCGGGGTGACGTGAAGGCGGTCCGAGCTGCGCTCACGACCGGGACGAAGATCGAGGCCGCCGCCGACCACTACGAGCGCCCGCTGCATTGCCACCACGAGAAGATCGTCGTGATCGACGACCGGGTGGCATTCGTGGGGGGCATCGATCTCACCAGCAAGAGCGGCGACCGCTACGACTCCACCGCCCACCCGGCGCGCGGGAGCGTCGGCTGGCACGACGCGTCCTGCGTCCTCGGGGGCCCGGTCGTCACGGACGTGGCGCATCACTTTCGGCAGCGCTGGCAGGAGGTCTCCGGCCAACTCCTGCCGGAGCCGTCGACAACGCCGGATGCGGGCAGTGTGGAGGTCCAGGTCGTGAGGACGGTGCCGGAGCGCGTGTACAAGGCCGTCCCTCGAGGCGACTTCCGGATTCTGGAGTCTTACGTGCGGGCGCTACGGTCGGCGCAGCGGCTCGTGTACCTCGAGAACCAGTTCCTCTGGTCGGGGGAGATCGCCGAGGTCCTCAGGCACAAGCTCGAGCAGCCGCCGTCCGACGAGTTCAGGCTCGTCCTCGTCCTTCCGGCGCATCCCAACACGGGCGCCGACGACACGCGGGGCGCGCTGGCCGACCTGATCAGGCACGACGACGGTGCGGGGCGCATTCTCGCGTGCACGTTGCACGCGCTCGGCGAGCGCCCGCAGCCCGTCTACGTGCATGCCAAGATCGGGATCGTCGACGACGAGTGGCTGACCGTCGGGTCCGCGAACCTGAACGAGCACTCGCTCTTCAACGACACGGAGATGAACGTCGTCACGCACGATCGAGCCGTCGCGCGCGAGACTCGCCTGCGGCTCTGGGCGGAGCATCTCGAGCGGCCGGTCGCCGACGTCTCGGGCCCCTCGGCTCAGGTCGTCGACGAGCTCTGGCGTCCGATCGCCGAGGAGCAATTTGCCCGCCGCGAGGCCGGAGAGCCGCCGATGCATCGGCTCTGCCTCCTGCCCGGCGTCTCGCGTCGATCGAAGCGGCTCCTCGGCCCGCTGCAGGGCCTGCTCGTGGACGGCTAGCACCGGGACCGGGTTTCGATTTCCCACCTGTCGGGGCATGTAGGGCTTCGATGCCCGATCCCCGAGCATTCCCCGACGACGTCGCCGCCGCCCTCGAGCGCAACCCGGAGGCGCGCGATCGCTTCGCTGCCCTCCCGGAGCAGCAGCAGGTCGAGTGGCTGCGCTGGATCGACCGCGCCCGCGGGCGCCGTGGACGGGCCGAGCGGATTCAGGAGCTGATTCGCCGCCTGCTCCCGCAGAGGTCCACCGTGGAGGAGGTCGCCGGCCCACCTCCTCGCAACTACTGGTGGGTCTGGCTGCTGCTCTTGCTCCTTCTGGTCGTCGGCGGGCTGCTCGCCTACTTCCTGACGCGCGGCGGGGACAAGACGACGGTCCCGGATGTCACGGGGCTTCGGCAGCCGGCCGCCGAGCAGCGGATCCGCGACAAGCATCTCGACGCGCTGTCGCGAACGGGGAGGAGCAGTCGGCCCCTTGGAGTCGTGTTCGCTCAAGTGCCGGGCGCCGGCACGCAACTCGGCAAGAACCAGACGGTGACGATCTCGGTGTCGGCGGGGCCTGGCACGATCGTCGTGCCACGGCTCGTCGGGCTGAGCCAGGGTGAGGCCGTCTCAGCCCTGACGAGGGCGAAGCTCGCGCCACAGCTCAACAACGTCTCGTCGAAGAAGCCTGCCGGCACCGTTGTCGGACAGAAGCCGCCCGGCGGCAAGTCGGT
>DATDDZ010000368.1:0-5684 GCA_036523555.1 Gaiellaceae bacterium | reverse complement strand
ATCTCCCCCGACCGTCTCGGTACCCATCCCGCGGAGTTTCGGCGAGACCCCGATGCCGCCCTGCTCGAGAGGCTGCTGGCCGCCGGCCGGGTGAGCCAGGTCACGCTCGCGCCCGAGCTGCCGGGTGCGCTCGAGCTGATCGATCTTCTGCGCGCGCGGGGGGTGACCGTTTCGTGCGGGCATTCCGACGCGACCGCCGCCGAGGCGCAAGCGGCGTTCGAGCGCGGCGCGAAGACCGTCACCCACATCTTCAACGCGATGCGGCCTTTCGCCGCACGCGAGCCGGGCCTCGCCGGCGCGGCTCTCGTCGCGGGCGAGGTGACGGTGCAGGTGATCCTCGACGGCGTCCACCTCGCGGACGACACCGCCCGACTCGTCTGGCAGGCTGCCGGCGAGCGAGTCGCGCTCGTCACGGATGCGATCGCCGCGGCCGGCGCCGGCGACGGGAGCTACAGAATTGCCGGAGTCGACTTCGAGGTAGAGAACGGCGTCGCCCGCAGGGCCGACCGCGTTCTGGCCGGCAGCACCGTGTCGATGATCGAGGCGGTGCGGAACCTCGTCGCCCTCGGCGCTCCCGTCGCCTCGGCGCTCGCGGCGGCCGGAAGAGTCCCGGCCCGAATTGCGGGGCGGCCGGAGCTCGGCACGCTCGAGCCCGGTTCGGGGGCCGACATCGTCATCGTCGACGACCGCCTCGAGATCACCCGGGTGCTAACTGGCGGCGAGGACAGGTTGTAAGAGGGAAACCGACAGCCCGACTAGCCGGATGAGCGGTTGTCCAACGGCGACACGTCGGCCATGATGTGTCCATTCCCCATGAGGAAAGGGATTTACCTTGGCCGATCCCAGGAGCACGCCGAAGCCGTACGAGAAGCCGAAGATCGTCGACTACGGGCCGATCACCGCGCACACGTTCACGCGCGCCGGTGGCAACTGCCAGTCGCCGAACTTGGGCCCGATCTTCAACCAGTACTCCTGCACCAGCTTCTCGTCGTAGACCACCTCTAGAGTAACTCGGCGGAATGAAGATGTCGGATCCTCGGGTTCGCAAGAATCCCGACGTCGCGTTTCAAGCCCTTGCCGAGGGCGAGGGCGGTGTCTTGCTGTCGCTCGAGACGGGTGAGTACCACGGTGTCAACGACACCGGCGGTCGTATCTGGAATCTGATCGACGGCGAGCGAACGGTGCCGGAGATCGTGGCCGCTCTGCGCCTCGAGCTGTCGGGCGCGCCCGAATCGCTCGAGGTCGAGGCTACGGAGTTCGTGGAAAGCCTCCGCGTCCGGCGGCTCGTTATGGTCTGACGCCTCGTCGTGGGCTCATTCGCAGTCGTCCGTGTCCCCCGGGCCGATGTTTCGGCTGCTCGTCGGATCAGCACCGAGCGTCCCTACCGGGTTGCCGGCGTCGGTGACGACCTGCTCGCCGAGCGGGTCGTAGGAGAACGGCCCGGCGTCCTCGAGCCCGGGTGGGCGAACGATCTCGTTCGAGTGCACGCATTCGCGGCGGGGTGCTCCTGACCTCCGGCACCTGCTACGGCTTTGCGATCGAGTCGGAGCTCGACCTCGCCTACATGCGTGAGGGCGGGGGGACCCCGCTCGTCGTCGAGGCGGGAAACGGCCGACGCCCTTCGGGCGAGGCGGTGCTCGAATGGACGGATCCTTTCCGCGCGATCCTCTACGCGAGCGCTCCGACCTACCGGCTCTGGGTCGACGAACTGGGATGGTATGAGATCGATACCCAGCAGGGCCGGATCCTCGTGCCCGAGTCGGACGAGCGCGTTCTCCGGGAGGAGCGGCTCTGGAGCATTCCCCTCGCGCTCTCGTTCGCCGCGCGGGGCGATCTCCCGCTCCACACGGCAGCAGTGGAGGTCAAGGGCGAGGCCGTGCTGATCGCCGCTCCCAACGTTTTCGGGAAGACCACGTTGGCCGCGGCGTTTGCGTGCGCCGGTTACCGGGTGCTGACCGAGGACTTGGGTTGTCTACGTCTCGCCGGCGGTGTTGCGCTCGTTCCTGGGCCAGCGATGCTGCGGCTCCGCCGTGACGTGGTCGAGGAGATCGAGCTACCGCCGGGCACCGTCGTGCTGGACGAACCGCGGCGCGTTCATCTTGCGCTGGACCGTGAGACGAGAGGCGACTGCTCGCCGGTTCCCGTTCGCGCGGTCGTCGTGATGAAGCCCGGCGCAGAGATCGAGCTCGATCGCGTCGCGGCTCCGCACGCAATCCGTGACTTGCTCGCGCTCTCCTTCAGGCTGCCGGCGAACGATGCGCATCGGCGCGCGTTCGAGGGTGTGGCGGCGCTCGTTCGTGAAGTGCCGGTCTGGGAGCTCGTTCGTCCCGAGCGTTTCGCGGCCCTGCCCGCCGTGGTCGAGAGAATCGTCGCGGATGTCTAGCGGCAAGGCAGCCCTGGCCTTTCGCGTCCTTCGGCGCTTCGCGTCCGTGCGGATGCGGATCTCGCGCGAGCCGCTGCCGGCGCTCGCGGCGAGTCTCGGCAACCTTCCGCTCTCCGCAGCCGACCATGAGCCGGTCGCGCGGTTGAGCAGCGCCGTCGACCGAACGCTCCGGTTCGGCCGCGATCGGCCGACGTGCCTGATGCGGGCACTCGTCCTCTACAGCCTGTTGCGCGAGCAGGGCGATCCAGCTGTCCTCGCGATCGGCCTGCCCGAGGGCGCCCGGTACCACAGTGCACACGCGTGGGTCGAGGTCGACGGCGCGGACGTCGGCCCGCGACCGGGTCGCGGCGACCACGTCGCGCTCGCCCGCTTCGGCGAGTAGGCGGACGGGCGCGCGCGGCGCGTCGCTTGTTTGATCTCGGCCGGAGCGCCGCCTTCGGGGGCGCGATGGTGCTTCACGCCGCAGGCGATTCAATACGTCGTCGGCAACCACGTCGCCCAGGTGATCTCGCAGAGCTTCGCCTCGGCCGAGGACCAGCACTTCAACGCCGCGCATGGCTCAAGAGGTCGCGTGGACATTGCATTCCAGGCCAGCGCGGCGACGGGCGCGCTCGTCTGCCTGTCCCCACCGCCAGACGGAAACGGCAGCAACATCGGCAACCTCACGACCGGTTGGTACGACATCGGCGGCACCTCGCTCAGCTGTTCGCAGCGGGCGTCGGAGAGGGCGCCGATCGGGCGCCCTCTCGCTTCCTGTGCTCACGCAGTGCCGCGCGTCATGCGGGTCACGCCGACCACGCCGAGATAGATCGCCACGAGCGCGGCGAAGGCCCAGCCGAACAATCCGACGTCGGTGGCGAGCCCGAGCACGAGCCCCGCTGCCGCCGCGACCACGAGCCAGACCAGGAGCAGGCGAGGGGGATTCAGCATCACAATCTCCTTCCGGGTGTTGATCGAGGTGGCCGGAGCGTATGAAGGAAGGCGAACCGGCGTCGTCGGGCGCCGGGCGGATCTTCTCGTCTGTCGGAGGGAGGATCTTTCGCCCGAGAGGATCTGCCGTCCGGTCGATGCGCGTAGCACCGCACTGCGCTACGTTCAACGCCATGGCGGGCATTCGCGCGCTTGTTACGAACTTCCGGGACCACCCATTCGCTGTCGACGCTGCGCTGGCATGCGTGCTGGCCGGGGTCGTCCTCTCCGACGTGGTCACGTCGGCGGACTATCTGACGGGCTCGAACTGGATCTACGTGCCGGTCGCGCTCTTCATGACGGCCCCTCTCGCCTTCAGGCGTCGAACCCCGTTTGTCGTGGTCGTCCTCGTCATGGGCGCGTTCGCCGTCCAGTCGTTCGTCCTCGATCCGAAGCCGACGCCGGATCTGGAGCTCGTTCCTGCGCTCGTCGCGGTCTATTCGGTGGCCCTGCACGGTGAGCGGTGGATGCCGTTCGTCGGCGGAGGGTTGAGCCTTGCCGCCGGTGTCGTCTGGCTCGGCGTTGACGACTTCGTGCTCCCGACCGTGTTGTTCGGTGGTGCGTGGCTCGCCGGCCGGCTCGTGCTGAAGCGCCAGCTGTACGCGCAGGCGTTCTCCGACCGGGCGCGACTCCTCGAAGGCGAGCGCGAGGTGAACGTGCGCGTCGCCGCCGCGGAGGAGCGCGTTCGGCTCGCCCGTGAGCTCCACGACGTCGTCGGCCACAGTGTGAGCGTCATGGTCGTGCAGGCCGGGGCCGAGCGGCTCGCGCTCGGCGAGGAGCAGCCCGCGACGCGTGAAGCCCTTCTGGCGATCGAACGCACGGGCCGCGAGGCCCTCGCCGAGATGAGCCGCCTGCTCGGGATCCTGCGTAAGGACGGAGAAGGGCTCGCGCTCGCGCCGCGCCCTAGCCTGGGTCAGGTCGAGGCGCTCGTCGCGACGGTACGGGATGCCGGTGTTCCGGTCGAGTTGCGCGTCGAAGGCGAACGGACGGCGTTGCCGCCGGGCGTCGACGTCTCCGCCTACCGGATCGTGCAGGAGGCGTTGACGAACGTCGTGAAGCATGCCGGGCCGGCGCGGGCATATGTCGTTGTCCGCTATGACGGTGGAGCGGTCGAGGTTCACGTGACGGACGACGGCCGCGGGACGGACGACCGGAACGAGCTCGGTTACGGGCTCGCAGGTATGCGTGAGCGGGTTGCCCTCCACGGCGGGACCTTCGAGGCCGGCCGGCGCAACGGCGGTGGCTTCACCGTCAGGGCGCGGCTTCCACTCGAGGCGGCGGCGCGCTGAGCATCCGCGTCGTCATCGCCGACGACCAGGCGCTCGTTCGAGCCGGCTTCCGCAAGCTGCTCGAGGTCGATCCGGGCCTCGAGGTCGTCGCAGAGGCGGCAGACGGGCTCGAGGCGATCGAGGCGGTGAGCCGGCTCGATCCGGACGTTGTTCTCATGGACATTCGCATGCCCGGCGTCGACGGGCTCGACGCGACGAGGCGCCTTGCGGGCGGGAAGACCCGCACACGGGTCCTCATCCTCACGACCTTCGGGTTGAGCGAATACGTCTACGAGGCACTGAGGGCCGGTGCGAGCGGGTTCCTCTTGAAGGACTCGCCTGCGGAAGACCTGCTAGCCGGAGTTCGGATCGTTGCTCGGGGCGACGCGCTTCTCGATCCGGCCGTGACGCGTGCGGTGATCGAGGAATACGCGAAGAAGCCTCGCCGCCGGGATGATCTCGCCGAAAGGCTCGTTGAGCTGACCGCGCGTGAGAGCGAGGTGCTCGGATTGCTCGCACGGGGACTTTCGAATGCGGAGATCGCCACGGAGCTGGTCGTCAGCGACGGAACCGTGAAGACGCACGTTGCACGCGTCCTGCAGAAGCTCGACCTGCGCGACCGCGTTCAGGCGGTCGTCTTCTCGTACGAGTCAGGGCTCGTCGAAGCGGGAGCTGCGCCGAGCTCGGCGATTCGTGGAACCATCTGACAGGTAGTGGCACCGACGACGACCTCGCTCCGCGAGACCGCCGCGTGGCGCGCGCTCGAGGAGAACGCCCGGAACCTGCGCGGCGTTCATCTCCGCGACCTGTTCGCGTCCGACACGAAGCGCGGTGAGCGTCTCGTCGTCGAGGCCGAGGGGCTCTACCTCGACTATTCGAAGAACCGGGTGACGGACGAGACGCTACGGCTGCTCGAGCAGCTGGCAGCCGAGCGCGGCGTCGCTGAGCGACGCGACGCGATGTTCGCGGGCGAGAGGATCAACGTCACGGAGGACCGTGCGGTGCTGCACGTGGCGCTTCGCGCTCCGGAGGGAGCGTCGATCGTGGTCGACGGGGAGAACGTC
>DATDDZ010000367.1:0-9207 GCA_036523555.1 Gaiellaceae bacterium | reverse complement strand
GTGTCGACTGCGCCGTCCGCGGCGGCCGGAAGCTCCGCCTCGCCCTCCCCCAACACGCGCGCCCCGCGCGCGCCGCGCTTCACGACGGCCGTCGAGGCAAGGCCGTAGGCGGCTCCCACGATCTCCCATTCCGGCTCGTTCGCGAGGATCACGTCGGGGCCGATGCGCTCGAGCTGCTCCCTGAAGCGCGCCGGCCCGTGTTCGCGGATGCGGGTCCAGGCGGACAGGTCGACGCTCACCCGCGCGCCGTTGCTCCGCGCCAGCTCGACCGCCCTGAGAGCCGCGGAGTCGATGGGAGAGGCGAGCAACGCATAGCCGGAGACGTGCAGAGCGTCGCAGACGAACCAGGCCGGGTCGAGGTCCTTCGGAGCGAGTCCCGTCGCAGCTCCTCGATCCGAGGTCATCGTCCGTTCGCCGTCGGGCGCGACGAACGACACGACGACGCCGTTCCGTCCTCCGACCGGGCCGACGAGCTCCACGCCGCGCGACTCGAGCTCGGAGGCCACGAGCCGGCCGGCTGGATCGTCGCCGCGTTTCGCGACACATCTCGCCTCCGCGCCGAGGGCGACGGCCCAGGCGGCGACGTTCGCGGCCTGTCCGCCGACGGCGAGTCGCGTCTCGGCGAGCGCGTCGGCGCCGGCCTCGAGTGGTTCCAACGCGCGCACGATCACGTCGAGGAGCGCGTCACCGAGCGTGACCACCTTCATCCGAGACCTAGAATCGTCTCATGGACGGCGACTCGAGGCGCGGGCGTCTCAGCTCGTTCGTCGTCGGCGGGGTCGTGGGCGCATCGGCGACGATCGCCGCCGCGCGGCGCAAGCGAGCCCGCAACCGGTCGGGCGCACGAGTGCCACAAGGGCTCGAGGCGTTCGAGGGCGCGCCCTGCTTCCGAGAGATCGTCGACGCCGACGAGCAGGACCGGCCGCACTAGAGGTCCTTGCGCGCGAAGCCGGCGACGGCGGCCAGGCCGACTAGGACGAGGTAGGCAACCGCCCACAGGCGAAGAGCTGCCCCGCCCTGCTCGGCGCCCCCGAACGGGCCGAGCCGGAGCAGGAAGCCGGTGAGGCCCGACGTCTTCTCGGTGATCGCGCGCAGCCCGTCCTGGTAGAGCGCCTCGAACGGCACGGCCCAGGCGGCGATCTTCGCCGCGTGAATGAGCCCCGACGAGTTGAGGACGTGACCGATGTTGCCGAGCAGACCGGCGACGAGGCCCGCGCCGAAGAGCATGAAGACCGCGATCCCATTCGCGATCGAGCTGAGGAAGACCGAGCCGAGCAGCGAGAGCGCCGCGACGATCAGAACTCCCGCCGCAAGCTCGAGCCCGGGCGTCACGATCCGGTCGGGCCACCAGGATCCCTCGAGCCCCGTCAGCACCATCGACGCGAAGTACATGACGAGCACGTACGGGACGCAGACCGCGCCGGCACCGAGGAAGCGGGCGACCAGCACGCTCGAGCGCCCGATGGGCCGGACGACGAGCGGCTGGAGCAGAGCTCGCTCGGCATCGCCGCGCACCGTTCCCAACGTCAGGAAGATCGCGAGCACGACCCCGAGGAAGAGCGTCCCGAACATCGCCATCCCGAACAGGAAGGCACCCGTGAAAGTCGGGGCGTCGACTCCCTCCGGAGGGGCGACGTTCGCGATGTGGTGGAACGCATACCTCGCGCCGAGCCAGTAGAGCGCCAGGAAAGCAACCGTCAGCAGGCACACGACCACGAACACCTTGCGGCGTAGTGCCTCGCGCAATCCGTAACCGGCGATCGTCCAGACGGCGCTCACGACGTCTGGCCTCCGACGGCGTCCACATAGACCTCCTCGAGGGTCGAGGTCAGCAGCCGCACGCCGTAGACCTCCTGGCCAGTGCGGACGAGCTCCGCGACGAGGCGGGGGACGTCCTCCCTGCGTGCGTCCGCATAGGTGCGCGTGCCGCCGTTCGTCTCGACCTCGACGCCGCGCGAACGCGCGAGCTCGCCCGGCGAGCCCGCCGCGACGACCTTCCCTCCGAGAAGGATGACGACCCTGTCGCACACGAGCTCGACCTCGCTCAGCAGGTGCGAGTTCAGCAGCACGGAGACCCCGCGCAGCTTCAGTTCCTCGAGCAGCCTCCGCACCGTCCGTCGCCCCACGGGATCGAGCGCGCTCGTCGGCTCGTCGAGCAGGAGCAGCCGCGGAGATCCGACCAGCGCCTGCGCGATTCCCAGCCGTTGCTGCATTCCCTTCGACATCTCCTCGACACGGCGGCTCCGTGCGTCGCGAAGCCCGACCAGCTCGAGGAGCTCCGTGCGCTGACGCTCGTCCGGTCCGGAGCCGGCCAGCCGCTGATGGAGCACGAGCAACTCGTCGGCGCTCATCCAGCCGGGGAACCGGAACAGCTCGGCGAGGTAGCCGATCGCCGACCGTGCGGCGCGCGAGCCGGCGCCGGCACCACACACCTCCGCGTGCCCGCTTGTCGCGCGAACGAGGCCGCACGCGATCTTGACGAGCGTCGACTTCCCGGCGCCGTTCGGTCCCAGCAGCCCGACGAGTTGGCCCTCCCTCACCTCGAGGTCGACACCCGCGAGTGCGTCGATGGTGCCGTAACGCTTGACGAGACCGCGGACGGCGAGCGCTGCGGGCACGGCCCGAGCGTACACTCGACGGAGTGCCCAGAGGCTACGAGGAAGGTCCTGTCGCGGAGGAGGCCGAAGCACGCCGGGATGCGCTCGAGCGGGGCGAGACGATCGACGCTCCCACCCACGCACCAGGACGGCGCGCCGTGTACGGCTCCACCGCCGACGACCCCGAGAGGCACTTTCTCGGCTGGGCCGACGAGCTCGACGCCGACGAGCTCTTCGCCTCCGGACGGGCGTGGGGCATCTCCGTCGTCCGAACGCCGGCCTAGCCGGCGAGCCCTACCCGACCGCTCCGAGAAACTCGTCGATGGTCAGTGCGGTGAGTGTTCGGATCTTGGTGCTGCCGCGCGCGCCGAGCGCGACGGACACGCGTGCGATCGTCGCCGCATCCGGGGCCTCCACGATGTTGACGAAGTCGTACTCGCCGAGTGTCGCCCACTGGTGTACCACCCTCGCGCCGAGCTCCTCGACGTCCTTGTTGACTTCGCGGAGCCGGTCAGGGTTCGACTTCAACGTCTGGACGCCCTGCGCCGTCAGGCTCGACAGAAGGATGTAGGTCGGCATCGCGCTTCCTCCTCGGTCGGGGCCTCGACTCTACCCTCGCCTCCTGGTCGACGTAGAGCAGCGCGGCGCCGAGCACGAAGATCGGGGCGAGGATCAGGAGGGCGAGGAAGGCAGCGACCGTGAGGGCCTGGTCGCTCAGCTCGCGAAGAGCGAAGAACAGGACGAGCCCGCTCAGGAAGATCGTGATCACGAGCGTCGCCAGGGAGCCGAGAGCGTGCACGTAATCGGCGCGCCCGAGCTGAACCCCACGGCGCAGCGACGCAACGAGCCCGCGGCGCTCGACGAGCGCCGCCGGGACCGCCAGGCCGATCAGCGCGAGCCAGGCGAGGACGAGCGGATAGATCCCCGGGAAGATCCAGACGCGGGAGAGGCACATCGGCAGGAACGCGAGGAAGCCGACGGCGAGGGCGATCCCGAGATAGCGGCCGCGGTGGATCGGCCGCACGAGCGCGATCGCGCCGGCGTACGACGTGGTGAGCACCAACGGGCCGGCGCCGAGCACGACCGCGGCACGGGCCGGCTCGTCGAGCTCCTTCGCGGCAACACCGATCAGAGCCGGGCCCAGCCCGAGCGCCAGCGCAGGCCAGAAGCGCGCGCCGTAGAGGCGCAGCGACTCGGCGACGAGCTGGCCGACCGTGCGAGTCTCGGGCGGAAGCGGAGGCGGGAGCCCGGCGGGCGGCATGGTCGAAAGCTAGCCCTGCGCCGGGAACGACGGGCGCCCGGCCGAGAAGACGACCTCGAGGTGGACGCGTGAGTTGTGCAGGGCCTCGAGGTTGCCCAGCACTTCCCGCCTCCGCGCGTCGATCACGTCACCGGCGTCGCCGACGTAGACGAATCTCCCATCCGCGCTGCGCTGGAGAGAGCCGATCCGGCTGCAGTCCGCCGGACACGGGCTCTCCTTGCCGGAGAGCGGCCTCGACAACCGGATGTCGGCGAGCCGGCGCGGGGGCCGGGTCGGAAGCCCTCGCACGTCGAAGACGTGCACCCGGCGGTTCGGCGCGTCGAGCACCCAGAGCTCGCGCCGGCGGGGCGCGAGCACGAGCCCGTGGCTCGGCGGGTCGGGACCGACCCTCGGGCTCCAGGTGTAGCCCTTGAAGCGCACGTCGTAGAGCCAGTTCGCCGTTCCCAGGTCGAGCACGCGAAAGCCGAGGTAGCCCGGGCGGGTGACGTACATCACGCCATGCTTCCGATCGACGACCGTCAGGATCTTGGTCGGGAACGGCGCGAGCCCACCCGGCGTCAGCCGTCCCGTGCGAACGTCGAGCGTCAAGACCCCCTTCGCCGTGCGCACTGCGACGTCGTCGACCAGCTGAGCAGCTGACGTGATCCTTGTCGCAGACGCGAGGCGGAGCGCGCCGACCAGGGCGTTCCCGTTGTCCATGTCGTAGAAGCACGCGGCCCGGTCCGGGAACACGACCTCGTAGTGGTGCACGCCCTGACGCGGCGCATGCCAGGCCGGCGCCCCGGAGACGAGGCAGGGCGGGACGCTCTCCGAGCTGAAGTACACGGTCAGAGCCGCCACCACACCCACGGCCGCGAGCACGAGCGCGGCGGCCCGCAGCCAGACTCGCCTCATCGTGCCAGCTCTGCGAGCAGTCTCGGAATCGCGGCCTCGAGAGCCCCGAGCGCCCGCTCGACCTGCCAGAGAGCTCGATCCTGTTCCTCGATCTCGTTCGACACGGCTCGCACCTCGACGGCCGGGACGGAGGCGAGCTCGGCAGCGCGGAGCACCGCGAACCCCTCCATCGCCTCGACCGTGCAAGCGGTCGTGCCGCCGACCCGCGCGCTCGTCGCGATCGGAAGGACCAGAGCGTCGGGCAGGGCGCGACGCGCGGCGGCGAGGGCGCCCGGGGCCGGCTCGACGCGGGACGGGACCCACGCCCCCCCGGCGGCGTCCTCGTAGACAGCCTCCGAGCCGATCACGAGCTGGGGCGGAGTGAGGCCCCGGCCGCCCGCGATCCCGACGTGGAGCAGAACGTCGGGACGGCGCTCGGCGAGAGCCCGGCTCGTCGCAGCGGCGGCCTCGACCGGGCCGACACCGCAAGCGAGCACGGCCGCACCGTGGGCGCGGGCGAGCTCGCGCTCGGTGGCTGCGACGAGGAGGATCACCTGGGAACCGTAGTTGTCGCGCCTGGCGCCAATCGGCGTGCCTCGTTCGAGGGATCTTCACCCGGGCGCGCAAGATCTCCGCGGCTCCGGCGTCTCACAGTGAAAGCCACATTCAGCACGTTCGCCACAAGGCCCGCCGCAGGCCACGAGGCGAAGCCGTTCACAAAGGGTCGCGGCCACGCGACCCTTTGCGTACCTGGAGGTACCGGATGTACGCCGCACAGATCCAAACGGGGCAGCTGAGGGCATCCGACCTGCCCAACAGCTGGGGCGGATGGACCGACTACGCGCGGTTCGCCCTGACGTTCGCCCCCCGCGACGGGGACCAGTGCCGGGAGCTGGCCAGCGACGCGCTGAGCCACTGGCAGTCGACCGGCGAGCTGCCGAGGAAGCTCGAGGAGCTTCGAGCGTGTCTCTGGTTCGAGCAGCGGAGATGGCGGTTCATGGGCCGCGAGCCCGACGCCGAAGGCATGCGCTACGCGAACGCGCTCGTCCGCGAGATTCGCGGGAACCTCTAGAGCCCTGCGCCCATCACAGCCCGAGTCACCGTGTCGTCGACCGACGACACGGGTGACTCGCGGCCAACCCATGGATCTCCGCCGAAGTACGTGACGAAGATGCGCTCGGCCGTTCGCGTGGCGACGGCCTGAGTCGTCAGCGTCGGGTTCATTCCTCCGACGCCGTTCGGCAGGGCAGAGTTGTCCGCCACGAACAACCTCTCGACCCAGCGGGCCTCGCCCGACGGGCCCAGGACCGAGTCGGCCTCCCGCGCCCCGATGCGCGCGGTGCTGTGCAGGTGCAGGAGCAGCCCCGGAAGGTTCGTGCGCACGATCTCGCGCGCGCCGGCGGCCCGAAGCAGCTCGACGGCGCGGGCCGCGAGGTACTCCCTGTTGCTCACGGTGCGGGCCGAGCTCGCGCGCAGCTCGACGCGGGCAACCGGCCCGTGCGCGTCGGCGCCCATCGCCGTCGAGAGTGTGACTCTGTTCTGCGGCAGGACGTCGTCGTCCGTGATCACCGCGACACCGATCAATCGGTCGAGGTCGCCGAGGTAGCGCTTGAGGCGCTCGCCGACGAGACGGCCGACGACGTCGGCGCCGTGCGCGCCCACGGTGGAGGCGTTGTCGTAGTAGCCCGCTATCCCCGACCCGCTCGACGTCAACGCTTGTGCCTGGAGCCCCGGAGGGACGCCGACCTGCTCGAGCGATCCGTAGCCGGGGAAGTCGAGACGCGCGGCCGATGTCGGCCCCTTGCTGGAGCCGGTGTAGGAGCGCAGCCGGCCGACGATGTAGTCGAGCGTGTGCGTCGTGAGCCCGCGTCCGACCTGGTCGTTGGAGTTCGGCAGGCCGCTGTTCAGCCAGAGGCGCGGCGTCTCGACCGGGCCTGCGGCGAGCACGACCACCTTCGCGTCCTCGCTCGTCACCTGCCCCGTGCGGACGTTGCGCCAGCTCACCCCTCTCGCCGTCACCGTCCCGCCGGTCGCGTCGGTCTCGACGCGCACGGCGAACGCATCCGGGATCAGCGTCGCCGCCCTGCCGTGCGTCCAGCGGTCGGCGGTCAGCGCCATCGGCACGTAGCTCGTGTGCGTCGAGCGCTTGGCGCGGAGATTGCGCGGCGATTTGAGCGGCTCGACGCACCCCTGCGGGCAGTAGCCGCAGAACGTGCACCCTTTCGCCCCGGGATACGCGAGCTTCGCGCGGTTCGTCGTCCGGCCCGCGGTTCCCTGAGGCTGGAGGATGGCGTTCTCCTGCGGCCGGAAGGAGGCGAGCGTGACGTCCTTGGAGGTCTGGTGGTGCAGGCCGAGCTTCGCCGCCGCCGCGAGGAACCGTTCCTCCTTTGTCCCCATCGCCGCGGTCTGGACGGGCAGCGTGTGCTCGACCCACTCGTAGTACGGGATCAGCTCGCGATATCCGAACGGCGAGAGGTGACCCCGGTCGTAAGCGCCGGCGTCAGAGCCGCCGTAGTCGGCGAACGCGCCGGGCAGGGCGCGAGGCGAGTTGGCGAAGTAATGCAAGGTCGATCCGCCGACGCCCGCGGTCTGCCAGAGAAAGCAGTTCTGCGGCAGGTCGCGAGCCCACGGCGCCTTGGTGCGATCTCCCGGCCCGAAGCGGAAGATTCCCGTCCCGGGATTGTTGGCCTCGTTCTCGAGATGAGACCACTCGCGCTCGCTGTGCTCGAAGGCTGCCCCGGCCTCGAGCAGCAGCACGTCGAGCCCGCGCGCCGCAAGCTCTTTCGCGACGACGGGACCGCCACCTCCTGCGCCGACGACGATGACGTCACGCACCGGAGTCCGCCGCCTTTCTCCCTTCCCAGTAGCCCTTGAGCTCCTTGCGCCCGTCGGCGACGCCGGCATAGCGAGTGAGCCGCCAGCCGACGGGCCTGCGGAGGAGGCGCCGTCGCCGCGGGTCGTACGAGCCCGCCTCGGAGAAGGCGAGGAAGGCGACGAGATCCGGCAGGTTTCCGACGAGGAACCTGATCGGGCCCGCGCTCTCGCCCTCGAGGCTTTCGGCTGCCTGGAAGACCTTCGCCTTCCCCACGACGGAGAGGTTCGCGAATGGCGATGCGAATCGACCGCGCCGCGACGCCGGCTCGACGTTCGCGGCGAGCTCGTTCAGGATCGTCGCCGCGGTCGACGAGAGCGGGAGCGCGGAGGGAAGGAACCGGTCGAGCGTCCGGATGAGGGCGGCCGGCGTGCCCGCCTCGATGCCACCGGGCTTCCTGGATTTGGTCCCCTGCGCGAGCGAGTAGCGGTCCCGGCCCGGGACGATGAATGCGACGAGACCGTTGATCGTCTGCAGGACGACGTCGGGCCCGGCCGCGTATGCCTCCTCGAGCCAGCCGTGCAAGCGCAGCGACCGTGGCAGGTGCTCGAGCATTCCCGCGCCCGCGGCCAGCACGGCTCCGCGCTGCAACAGCTGCCGCCGGGAGATTCGCCTCGCCGGCTCAGCCGCGGTTGATCACCTCGCGCGCCGTGTCGGCCGCAGGGTCGCCCTCCGGCAGGACGTCCCGCGCCCAGTCGTTTCGCTTCCACTCCGGGACAGGGGTCTCGCAATCGGTCTTCGGGACGAAGCGCGAGCGGGTCACCAGGCGATACTCGTGGATGTAACGCGGGCAGTTCGGGAAGACCTCGGTCGTCTTTACGCGGACGATCAACTGTGCCTCCGGATACTCCGAGAGCAGCGGGTCGGCGTCGTCGACCGATGCGATGCCGTTCAGGCGCATTCGCTTTCGCCCCTCGAAGTCGATGAAGAGAAGGCCGACCTTCCCCGTCTGCACCACGTTGCCGGCGGTCAGGAACATCCCGTTGCCGTTGTAGACGGGGAACGCGATCGTGGTTTCGTCGAGGACGCGGACGAAGCCGGGATCGCCGCCCTTGTAGGAACACTGGGGCTGCCCCTGCTCGTCGGTGCTGGCGATGAAGAACATGTCGCGCGCCTCGATGAACGCGCGGTCGCCCTCGTCGATCGTCTCGTGCACGATCCGCTCCTCGATCCGGTCGGCGAGGCGACGCGTGTCGAAACGATCCTGGAGGCGGCGGCTGTCCTCGTGGTAGAGGCTCATCTCCGGATTGTCTCAGGGCGGTCGATGGACACCAAGGTAGGATCGCCGGCGTGGGCTACGGCGTCGTCGATCCCTCCGAGCTCGACTGGCAGGAGCGTCCCCCGGGCGCGGAGGGCCAGCAGCCGCGCCACGCCGCCGACATCACGACGGCCGCGAGCCTCACCCGGTCACGCGCCCGCCTCTGGCGCTACCCGCCGCACACGCGCGGCCGGCGCCACGCGGATCACGCTCAGGAGGAGGTCTTCGTCGTGCTCTCGGGCACGCTGACGATGCTCCTGGGAGAGCCCCCGGAACGGATCGACGTCGGCCCTCACGGGGTCGTCGCGGTCGAGCCGAACACGCCGCTCCAGGTCCGGAACGAGGG